>CAMPAA010000176.1 GCA_946631345.1 uncultured Verrucomicrobiota bacterium | reverse complement strand
GAAGGAGAACGTGTCCGTGACGGACGCATTCGTGCGTGTCGATTTCACGCTCGCGCCGGAGCGCGGCAGCGACATAAAGTGCCGCGCCGTTCTGCCTCTTCCCGACAAGTGGGACGGCAGGTTCTGGGGGCAGGGCAACAGCGGCCGCGCGGGATCGCTTCCCGATCTCGACACGTATGTCGCGATGGACACCGCCGCCGTTACTACAGACCTTGGCACGACAGTCGCAAGCAAAAGCTACTTAGACAAGTCCATCCCCTGGTCGGAGGTGGTTCTGCGCGACTTCAACTGGCGCGCAACGCACCTCATGACGCTGTACGGAAAGCGGATCGTGGAGGCGTTCTACGGCCGTCCATGCAGCCGCGCATACTTCAACGGCGGCTCGACAGGCGGACGCCAGGGGATGAGCGAGGCGTTGCGCTTTCCCGGCGACTACGATGGCATAATATCCGCTCTGCCCGCCAACCTTGGAGTCGTGAACGAGGTCGCCATATGGCATCTCTGGCGGCAGACGCACGATGCCGCCGGCAACGCCCTCTTCACGAAGGAGGACATGGCCGCCCTCGCCGACGCCGCGATAGAGTTCAAGTCGAAAAGCGATCCCAAGCCTTATGCCGGGCACGTCATTGCGGACGGGCGTTTCACGGAAGATGAGATAGACGGCTTCATCGCCTTTGCCGTCAAGAAGCGTCCATCGCTCGCCGGAGGCGACAGGCCCGCGCGCCTCAAGGCGCTGTACATGCCGCTGTTCCACAAAGGCCGCTGCTACTTCACGGGTTTCTCTCCCGGCACGAACCACGGAGCGAACTACCACTGGGGAAGTCTCCTCTCCATGCCGCACTTCCTTGCCGGGAAAGGGTTCACCCAGGCGCGCTGGAAGGATGTCGGCTTCGACCAGATAGACCGCTACATCAAGGAGGCGTCGCAGGAGTTCAACGCCTGCTCGACCGACCTTTCGGCCTTTGTGGCGCGTGGCGGCAAGATAATAATGACTGCGGGATGGGAGGACCAGACGATACCTCCCGGGCCGATCGTGGACTTCTACGAGTGCGTGTGCGAAGCGAACGGCGGACTGGACCGGGTGCTGGGTTTCATGCGGCTTTTCTGCGTGCCGGGGTGTGCGCACGGTGGCGGGCGCGGGCGCGTGATGACCGGTGCGCCGTCTGGAAGGCAGGTCAAGGAGCAGCTGATAGCCTGGTGCGAGGATGGCGCGCCGCCCGAAAAGCTGTCAGTGCGGTGGCGCGACGGAAAGGTGAACATGCCGGTTGCGCCGTATCCCTGGCTCTACCGTCTGGACGAAAAAGGCGAATGGACGCTCGAGAAGCGTCCGCGTGCGGTGCCGCGCATCGATCCGTCGTGCCTTGAGACGGAGTTGCGCGTTGGCGGCGGAGCAGAAGGCCCGGCAGCCCCGCATGTGGTTCGCACCGGCTCAATCGCGGAGGGCGGATTCGGCGTAAAGACGGCCGAGACGCTGACGAAGGACGGATGCGGCACGCTTCTCAACCTCTTCCACGGCAAGTGGACGCCCGATAAGGTGCGCGCCGTGGGCGAACACTGCCGCAGGCACGGCTGCACGTTCACGATGGACGAGATGTTCAGCCGCTGGAGCGGAGATTGGAAGAAGGAGTATGCTCCGCAGAAGGACGCGCTGCTCGCCGCCCTCCGCGAATACGCCGACGTGTGCGAGGGGTCGCAGCACTACAGCGAGTCAGGCGGCCTCATGTTCTACTGGCATCCGCATGACGCCAGATACCACGGCGCTCCCTCCCCTCGCGTTCCGGCTGGCGGCAATTCGCTCATGCAGGCATACGAGAACACGTGTGCGCAGGCAAGGCGCGACCTTCAGCAGGCGAAGGATGCGGGGCTGCCTGCGCCGTACTTCACCATCGAATGTTCGTTCGGGTTCGCTCCATACCTCCTGCGCGCCGGCTACGACCGTGTGGATCTGGAGGTGGTGTACTCAGATGAGCTGGAGCGCGCATACGCCGGCGTAAAGACTGCGGCGGAGGTGTTCGGGCGCAAGAGCTTCGGCGCGGACATGGCCATGGACTGGTATGGAGGGATGCAGAGCGACATGCTGTGGGAGGCACGCTGGCGCACTTCGCTGTACCATGCCTGGATGCGCGGCGCGGACCCAATCTACAACGAGCATGGCCTGATGAGCCTCGAAAGCCACGGGCGCGCTTTCGGGCATGACGATCCCGTGACGCGCCGATACCGCAAGGTGCTTGCCGACTTCACGGCATGGTGCAGGGCGAACCCGCGCGCAGGCGGATATCCGCTCGCTGCGGTCGGCGCGATACAGGGGCGCTTCGACGGATATGCGGGCATTTTCCAGACGCATCTCTTCGGCCAGCGCACGAACGACGCATTCCGCGTGACGGAGGCCGACCGTACCGCATGGAGGCTTTTCGACGGACTCTACCGTCGGCGCGGCTGGCAGGAGCGCGACAGCTGGGGCGATGCCGACTGTTCCGGCAACCCTCCGCTCGGAGCTGCGGGGATTCTGCCGTTCGACGCACCGGCAGAGGCGTTCGCGAAATACCGCTTCCTCTTTCTCCTTGGCCGCAACGTGATGGACGATACGCTCTATCGCAGGCTGATCGACTACGTGAAGGGCGGCGGAACGCTCATGCTTGCGGCAAGTCACCTCTCGGCGCAGGACGCGCCAGACGGTGCGTTCGCTCCGTACAACGGCGGCGACTGGTCGGCACTTGCCGGCGTGAAGTTGCTTCCCGGGAAGGCATGGCACCTGCCGCACGGGGTGAAGTTTGTGAAGAATCCAGGCCCCGGCTGGAACTTCCAGCCGCTCACCAACGTGTGGGATCCGGATTTCATCGAGGGTGGGTTCGACATCCCAATGCTTGAGGTCGGCTCCGCCACTCCATTCATTGTGGCGTCCGACCGCTTCCACGAGAAGAGGTTGGCGGAATGTAAAGGCATTGGCTTCGTGAACGAAGTCGGCAGGGGGCGCGTTATCCTTCTCGCCTCGCTTGATTCTCCGGGCGCGTTCGGGGTGCGCAAGCTCTATTCCTTCCTGATGGCCAAGGCGATGGAGGCTGTCGGCACGGTAACATGGCCAAAGGTCGAATGCGCGGATACCGTTCGCTGGAACGTTTACCCGGACGGCACCGTGTATCTGCTCAACACCGAGGTGCGCCTCGCGCAGGAGGCGGTGCTGCGGAGGGCAGAGGGCGTTCCAGACGAGACGGTGCGGCTTCTTCCGGGCGAACTGAAGATACTGAAGTGACGCCGGGTGAGATTTGGAGGGAATCTGATGAGAATGATAGGCGAACGGTTTCTCTTTGGGGTTGCTCTGGTGTTGTCCGCGCCGACGGTGGCGGCGGATGCGTCCGCCGCTTGGATATCATATCCTGGCGACTACGCGCTTTGGCGCGGCAATGACCTGCAGGCACGCAGGATCGAGTTCGGCGGCAAGGGTTATCCGGTGTTCTGGGCGTCGTACGCGCCGCATCCGCTGGTCGAGTTCAGGAAAGAGGTGAACCTGAAGGAGCCAGAGACCGTCGATATCGCCTGCGAGGGAGTATGCAGGATAAAGAGACTGGGAGCGCCTCCGCTGCAAGGGGTGTCGTCCAACAGGTTTACGTTCCCCGCCGGCAGGTATACGATCTCCGCGCGCGTCTATTCGCAGGGCAGACCGCCTGCAATATACATGAACGGCCCCAACTTGAAGACAGATTCGTCATGGCGCGCCGACTGGCGCATGGAGGCGGCATGGTTGCCGGGCGTGGTTCCGCCTCCGGCGGAATCGAGCGGACGCACTCTGCGGGAACGCCCGGCGCAAATGGCACTTGCCACGCGTCCGGCTGAGCCGGTCGCGCAGAAGCGCATACGTGGCGACCACATCTTTGCAGATTTTGGCCGAGAGACGTTCGGCTTCCTCAGGCTGAAGGGCGTAAAGGGCAAAGGGCGTGTCCGTGTTGTGTATGGGGAAAGCAGGCAGGAGGCCCTTTGCGAGGACTTCAATGGGCCGGATCAGTGGGAATATGTCGATGCAGAGCCAAGCGAAGAATTGCGCCTCAAGGTGTCGCGCGGATGGAGATATGTGCACGTAATCCCTGAGCCAGGTGTATCGGTGGAAGGTGTGGCGATTGACGAAGAGCTGTGCCCGCTTTCGCGCGATGGGGCGTTCCGATGCTCGGACGGGCTTCTGAACCGCATCTGGGAGGTTTCGGCGCGGACGCTTGAGCTCACGTCGCGCGAACTCTACATCGAGGGCGCCAAGCGCGACCGGTGGACGTGGAGCGGCGATGCACGGCAGAGCTACCTCATGGGCTACTACCTTTTCGGGAATAGCCGGATCGCGAAGGATACGCTGTTCTACCAGCGCGGCGGCGATCCGGTGGTGATGCACCTGAACAGGATCATGGACTATACGTTCTACTGGTTCATGTCGGTGCGCGAGTACTACCTCTACACCGGCGACCGCCTTTTCCTGGAGCAGGTGTACGACCGCATGGTCTCGCTAATGGATTTCGCGCTCGGACGGCTTGATGCGAAAGGGCGTCCGCACGACATGCCGGGCGACTGGATGTTCATCGACTGGGCGCCTGAGCCGCTGCACAACACCGGCGGAGTGACCAGCTTTGAGCAGATGCTTCTTGTTGAGGCGTTGGATACGATGGCCGAGGTTTCCGCCACCATTGGTCGCGGCGATGCTTCGTCGTACCGCGAACGGGCGGCGAAGCTCCGCTCCGAGATAGTGCCGATCTTCTGGAGCACTGAGAGGGGGGCGCTCATGCACATTCTCAGGGACGACGGAACGCTAGATACGCAACTCACCCGCTACCCGAACATGTTCGGGCTGGCATGGGGATATTTCAACGCCGCCCAGCGCGAGTCGGTGCTGAAGAATGTGATGTTCAACGATTCCGTCATGAAGATACAGACGCCATACATGCGCTTCTATGAGCTGGAGGCGCTCTGTCGGCTGAACCTGCGCGGACGGGTGCTGGACGAAGTTCGCGAGTACTGGGGCGCGATGCTGGACGAAGGGGCGACCAGTTTTTGGGAGCTGTACACTCCTGCTGAAAAGGGCGATGCGAAGTACGCGATGTACGGGCGGCCCTTCGGCAAGTCGCTCTGCCATGCTTGGGGGGCGGGGCCGATATATCTGTTCGGGCGATACGTTTTGGGGGTGGAGCCAACGAAACCCGGCTACGCCGAATATGTCGTGGAGCCCGATCTCGGAGGTCTTGACTGGGTGGAGGGGACTGTTCCGACGCCTCACGGGCCTATAACCGTTTCCGTCAGCAACGGTGTCGCCAAGGCCGCAGGCCCGTCAGGATGCTCCGGCACGTTGCGCTGGCGCGGCATTGCGACGCCCATTGAAGCGCATCCTGCCATTCGCTGAACGTATGTTGCGCATCGGTGGAGAGAGCCCCGTCTGCGACTTTGCGCTTGGTGTGAGCGAGCTGCAGCTGGCCGAGTCCAGTGAGCAGGCTATCGCAGAGATTGCAAATTCAACTGTATTCATAGACATTTGCCTTTCGATGAAAGATTGAAAATGGCTAGGCACGCCGCCATAAACGCGCTGCATGTTATCGGTTCTCTCGACCAACACTATCTCCGCAGTTTGCCATCAGTGGACGAATTTTCTCAATTGAATGGGAATTGTTAAGAATCACTTTTTAAGATTTCGCTTGCATCGCATGAGGCATTTTGGTATCTTTCGTGGCGTTTTGTGAAGATGCATGCGGTCTTGTCATCCTGCGTATCCTGCAACGCCTGCTACAGAACTTTGGGGCACGCCTGCGTGTTTGCCGGCAGGTGCTGACAATCGCGCCTCGCCTGACGTGACATTGGCCTGTTTCGTGGTCGGCGTGATGAAGTTTAGATTGACGTGTTTTTTCTCGAATAACCTACTTGACCTTGAGTAAACTCAAGGTGATATAATACGCGGTCATGAAAATAGCAGACAAGGCAAATCAAACGATCTACACAATCGCGGAGACGACGCGGATGACAGGCTGTACCGTGAAACAGGTCGGGCGGTTTCGTTCTGATTCGCAGTTTCACTTGAAGGGAGAACAGCAATGTAGTATGTAAAATTCGGCAACACGGGCATGGACGTCTCGCGCATCTGCCTCGGCATGATGAGTTTCGGGAAGCCCGGCAAGGAGAACGGGGTTTTTCCATGGGCGAAGGACTACGAGGACGCGAAACCGCTCTTCAAGAAAGCCATTGACCTCGGCATCAACTACTTCGACACGGCGAACGTCTATCAGATGGGTTCGAGCGAGGAGATCACAGGACGGCTCGTGCGCGACTTCGGGCTCGACCCGGAGGAAATCGCCGTGCTCGAAGCACCCTACGTCCCGCACATCAAGACAGGCGCGTTCTGATGTATGTCACGTGGGGGTTAATCTCACGCGGAGGTGCGGAGATGCGGAGGGTTTCCGCATGACTGAATCTCCGCCCCTCCGCGTGAGATAAAATAACCAAACAATTAAGGAAAGAAAAACAATGAAAGTACTGATGCTCAATGGAAGTTTCAATCCAGACGGTTCGACCAACGCCGGACTGGAGATCATGGCAAAGACGTTCGCCGAAGAAGGCGTGGAGACGGAAATCGTCACCGTCGGCGGCAAGCCGATCGCCGATTGCATCGCGTGCGGCAAGTGCGCCGAACTGAAACGATGCGTCTTCGCGAACGACGCGGTGAACGACTTCGCCGAGAAAGCGAAGACGTCCG
>CAMPAA010000175.1 GCA_946631345.1 uncultured Verrucomicrobiota bacterium | reverse complement strand
GGAGAACGCATTTGCCCTCCGCGGGAGATGCGCTCAAACGGCGAACCGACACGCTCGCGCTGCCCCGCCTCGTCTATCCGAGCCGCAGCATCTCATTCCTGAAATCCTTGCCGTGTCCGCCGCGACGGCCTTGCGCATACTGCCTGACTTCCCAGTTCATCCCCGCGCCTTCTCGCCGAAATCGATGCCTCGCAGATAGTATTGGCTCGCCGGGTGCGCATGCGGATACATCTCCTCCAGATCGTAGCTTCGCGCGTAGTATTCCCCCAGGAGTCCGTCCGCCGCATTTCTGTTCTTCAGAAGTTCTCCGTGATGCGTATTCAGTTTCGAAATGAAATTCATTACATCCGCCACCGATGCGCCCGTCGGCAGCAACGCGCGCCGGCGCTCGCCGATTGCGCCGAGGTCCGTGACGCCGTACCGGACGCACGGGTTGTCCGCCACCTCCTGCAGCCGTTCGCACAGGAGCATCTGGTGGCGGGCGTCGCGCACCTGGCGACGGATCAGGGCCTCAACCTGGTGGACCTCGTCCACGGACGCCTTCGTCTCGTTCGCGATGATGAGATGGGTATGCAGCATCTCCACGCCGCGCGGATTGCTGAACGACGTCAGCAGACGACGGAAATGCTCGCCGCTCGAATCCTTCACCTCCATCTTGGTGCGGAAGAGCGGCGCCTCCGCCACCGCGCCGTTGGAGCAGATCTGCCGCCACGTGGCAAGCGTCGCCTCCGGCGTGCCCATGCCGTCCACGGGAACCTCCGTATGCACATGCACGCCGTACTTGCTGTCGTTCGGGACATCCCAAGCCTCGCCGAGGTCGAACTGCCCGGTGATCATTCCGTCATGGTAGTCGAACTTCTTCAAGCGTTGGTCGTTCTTCATCACGATCTCGATGTTGCCCGCCGGGATGGGCACGCCCTTGTCCTCAATCAGGCCGAGTGCCTTGTGGTCCTGACGGTCATGGGTCAGCCTGAGCGGCAGGTCCGGCGCGCGCTCCGCCGCACGATGCACGACCTCCAACGGCGAGAACAGGTCGAACACGCTGAGCGACACCTTCATCCGCTGCGCCAGCCCCTTGAGAAAGCGCCGCGACGGCTTGTAGCGTTCGCCATCGAACGTGATTCCGGAGAATCGCCCGTTTTCCTCCACGACGGAATCCGCCACCGTCCGCGGGGTAACCCGTACGGTCTCGAACCGCTCGCGAAACGGCATCTCCCGGGGCGCGTCCTTTGGCGCCGCCGGCGCAGGGTCCGGCGAACCGCCATATTCGGCGCGCATGAGGCGGACAACCTCTCCCCAGTCGCCCTCGCGCATTTTAGCAAGTATCAGATCATTCATTATTTTCACCTCTCCCAAAAACATAGCAATCTCCGTGCCAACACAGAAAAGGCAAAAGAATAGGCCGGAGATCGCACAAACCCCGGCCTTTTGCCTTTCAAGAATTTAGCAGATGGTCAAAATGTGACCATTCAAGGCTACCGCTTGTGAACGGCTACTCGTAGACGCGGATCCAGTCGATGTATCCACGCATCGAGCATGGCGCGTGCGATGGAGCCGGGGCGCGGAATCTCCGGAAGGTGCGCGCGGTCGAACCACCCCGATTCAATGACCTCTTCGCCGTCCGGCTTCAGTTCACCCCCGGCGTATTCCGCGCGGAATCCGATCATGATGTTCGAGGGAAAAGGCCACGTCTGCGAACCGAAGTAGCGGAGGTTCTTCACCTCAATGGACGCCTCCTCGCGTATCTCGCGGCGCACGGCGTCCTCGAGGTTCTCGCCCGCGTCCACGAAGCCGGCCACGAGCGACCACACCACGCCCTTGTAGTGTGTGTTGCGCTGGAGGAGAACCTTGTCGCCTTTCGTGACGAGCGCGATCACGGCGGGGGCGATCCGCGGATAGACCGTGTAGCCGCACGCCGGGCAGACCAGTGCGCGCTCGCCGGGATCGGCGTGGGGCGCCATCTCCGCGCCGCAGCATCCGCAACGGCGGTTCGTCCGCTGCCATTCCGCGAGCTCCGCCTCACGGGATGCCGCACGCATCTCGTCGGGCGTCATGTCGCGGAATGTATCACGAAGGCTCATGCTCATGACATTCCCTTTGTCAGTAGGTGAAGGCGAGCTCACTCTTCGGGCCGCCGCAGCCGAACCGGAAGACGTGTACGGCGCGCTTCGCGGGCTTCACCGCCACGAGGTCGATCATCATGTCGCGCGACCGATTGAACTTGAGCTCGATCTTCGGGCAGCGCGCCCCCATCACGATGCAGTCGCGCGGCGTGGTGCCGTAGCCTGGGCGCGTGGTCCAGTTCACGCCGTCGATGTTCATGTGCCGTTCCAGGTGCGTGTGCCCGAAGAACGCGCCCACGAACGACGCCTTGGCGTTGGAGAAGTCCCACTTGATCTTGTCGTACTCGCCCGTGATCGGCGGGTTGTGGAATCCCTGCACGAGATCGCCGCGGTGGTGCGCGAAGTCGTCCACGATCTGCATGAAGATCATCTCGCGCTTCATCGACGACGGCTCCAGGAAGCGGCGCCAGCAGCCGAGGATGTGCGGGGCCTGGATGTGCTGCATCACGGCCACGTGCCACCCCTCCGGCGCCGCGAGGAAGGTGTCCGCGAGAAACTGGAGCTGTCCGCGCGACATGCCGCCGTACCCTTCGTCCGACGTGTTGAGGAACACCATGCGGAACTTCTTCGCGGGGATGTCGTAGTAGCCCCACGTGCCGCATTCGGAGAGCACGATGTCGTGTCCCTTGCCCTTGTTGACGCCGCGGTTGAAGGTGTCGCCGAACTGCTTCGAGGTGTAGCGGCCCCTCGCGTGGTCGTGATTGCCCATGCTGAAGAGCGTCGGAAGCGGCTCCTTCTCGTACACCTTCACGAACCCGTCGATGACCGGCTGCACCTTGTCCCATTCCGGTGCGGAGCCGAGGATGTTCACGTCGAAGTCCATGTCGCCGAGGTTGGCGAGGAAGTCGGAGTCCGTGGCGTGCGCGATCGCCCGCTGGAAGATGACGTGGCTCTTGGAGTCGTTCCAGTTCGGCGTTTTGGCGTTGAAGCCGGGGGCGTGCGAGTGGATGTCCGTGATGAGCGGGAACGCCACCGTCTCGTCGGCGCCCTTCCACGCCCTGTACCGGGCGGTCCCGTCCTGGATCGCCGCCACCGCCCATTCGGGAAGCGGGATGCCGTCGACCGTCCAAGCGGGATCGGATGCGGCGTGGAGGCGCGTGGCCGCGGTTGCGGCGGTCATGCCGAGGAATGTGCGTCTAGAGAACTTCATCTGTCAATCCTTTCTTTCAGCCCCCTTTGACGGGGCCGGAGCGCGCACATTATACCACAGCTTCCGCCTTGCTTCCATCAGTCTCGCCCATTTGCGCGCCACCAGCAACCAGCCGTCAAATGGGCTACCGTAGGTTGCGAAGCCGTAGCCTCCTCCCCGGAATGCGGTTTTCACGCCATCACCACCGCAAGCGGTGCTTTCAGGAAATGAGCTTCGGCCCTTCCGGCAGCCAGTAAACCGCCTTCCCCCGAGGATAAGCCCGCTCTTGCCCCGATGCCAGTTCCACCCCCTGCCCAGATGGCAGTGCTTGCACAGAGGCGCTCCCCTGTCCCTGTCCAGATGGCAGCGCTTGCGCTGCCAATCCCACCGCCGCCGCATTCACCTCAAGGCACGCCGCCCGCGAGAATTCGATCTCGCTGTTGCCGCGCGCGATGATCGCCGCGCGGCGATCGCGAATCGCCCCGAGCCACATACTGCCCACTTTGAAATCGTGCGGCATCGCCGATGGCAATATCTGCACAATGCGCCCCTTCGGCTCGGCGAGCAGCATATCACGCACCGCCTTCTCGCCAGGGCTGATCCAGCCACTCACAAAAATATAATCACCCACTCGGCGGCGAATGCGCGCAACCACCTCATTTACCTGCCGCGGCGAGAGCCTGCGGCTGATACGAAGCGCAATGAATGGCGTGCCGCAGTCAAGCAAATCGACGGCGCCGATGCCGCGCCAGAATTCCTCTGTTGAAAGCCGCCACGCCGCGAGCGGCTCGTGGATGGCAAGGAACTCGGGCTGGTTGTAGCGCAGCTCGAACTTCAGCGGGTTATAATCGATGTAGCGGTTGACGGCGGCGAGCATTTCCTCCGACATGCAAATCCAATCGTGGTAGCCCTGCTGCCAAAGCGACCCCGACTCGCCCGTGAGCTCGTGAAAGTCTTTCGCGCAGAGGCTCTTGAACGCGCCGATCGCCCGCCCGAGCGCAACAAGCGGCTTTGCCAGCCCCGCGCGAAGATGAAGCTGGAAGTGCACATGATCCGGCATCACGACGAAGTTAAAAAGTCGGATGCCCGGCATCTGCGCCATCTCGGCGAACCGCCGCTCCACGGCAAGCCCGAGCGGCGTCTTCTGGAGCTTGGCACCCACGATCTTCCCGAATAGCCGCCGGCGCGGATTGGTCACGACTGTGATGAAAAGCGCCGCACCCCGCGAGTAGTCATACCCGCAAAACCGCCGATACCGGCGAATTTCCTTCTTCCCCATCACCATCTTTCACCTCCAATTCGCCCTAAAGCCCACTTCGGCATCCTTCTTGCAGCGCTAGCCCTTCCGCCAGCAGTCCGCTCCCGTGTCCTGAAGGCAGCGCTTACCCCCCAGCCCGCGTCCGTGTCCTGAAGGCAGCGCTTGCCCTTCCGCCAGCAGTCCGCCCCCGTGTCCTGAAGGCAGCGCTTGCGCTGCCGATCCCGCGCCCCAAGGTAGCGCTTGCGCTGCCGATCCAACAATAGCCTTCAAATGCCGCTGTTGCATGCGAACTTGGAGTTCATACTTCATCCCCATCTCCTTACTGATTGGTGGCCTCTCTTTTCACCAACTGCTCCATCGCCTTCGCAATTCGCGCCACGTTCGAGGAAATATCGCGGACAGCGCAAACAAGCAGAATCAATAGAATGCTTTCAAGCACCCATCCGACGGGGATAACACATCCCGGATGCAACTGGTTGGTTCGGATTATCGGTTTCTTGTTCAGCATATCAGAGCCTTTCCTTGATGATCGGATTATCCCTATGCTCCCGCGGGCGCAGCATCGGCAGAGGCTTCCACCTTACGAATTCCTTCAATGTCGCATAGCGGCTGCCGATTTCGGAAAGCCAGATTGACTCAAACGCTCCGTTGTGACCGGCATAGCGGGTGTCGCCGCCATGCTCGACAATCGCAAGATCGTCCTCAGCCAAGAGGGCTTTCCGTATGTTCTCGTAGTCGTGAAGATAGACATCTATCCCACGGTCATAGAACGCAACCGCCATTCGGGCCAAGTTGTAGGCCGTCCATGCAAACCACGCCGAGAGCGTGACCTTGTACTGTTCTTTGTCTTTTCCATGCGGCTTCTCAAGATGGACGCCTAGGTGAATCCGTCCGGGGCCGATCCAGAACTGATGCCCGCCGTCATGCCAGCCATAGGGCTGTTCCTCCTCAATCCACGTGCGGAACTCTTCTGGCGAATCGCGGGGAACGTCAAAGATGCTCCCCGACGAACCGTTGTATCCATTCATCTTGTAATAGTCCTCGCCTGTCATCGGACGATCCGCAAGCCGTTCCGCATCGACAGTTGCCTCAAGACCGATCCGAACCAGCTCAAGATAATCGTCGGCCGTCATGTCCTTGCGGAAAAAACGGCCTTCCTTCTCGCAGTTCGGTGAATAATACTTGCCCTCGACCAGCTCGCAGAATTTTCGCACTGTCTTTTCACCGGCCAGCTTATCTTGCCGCGGGAAATCCGGCACATAACGATGAACAACGGCGCGCGGCACAAATCCGTTCCGTCTGTTGTTCGGCCACTCCTTTTCAACTTTCCGATAAGCGCGCAGCCAATCCTTTTCGACGAAATCCAGCCAGGCAAGCATATCCTCCAGGTGTTCAACCTGAGGCCATGGATGATGGTCATGCGATCCATTGTCATGCTCTCGGCAGAACTCACCGGGCTTGATCTCCCATATCCAGAAATCTCGATATCGGCTCTCACCCCAGTTCACGACGTAGAACACGCCGTTGTAATAGGATATCTGAGTCTCGTACCATTTTCCCCGCCGGTTCTGCCAACAGAAGCGCCAGATTGGATCGCAACGGTCCCAGTCATTCTGGAAGGCAACAATGCGAACCACTATCCGCTTGAACAGTTTCTCAAGCTGCTTAAGCAAGGCCTCAGCCTCTTCGCCAAACCATATCATAGCTCACACCTTTCCCTTCGTGACTTCGTGTGTGATCTTGAGCAGCGCGAGATTCAGCTCGATCGTGGTCTTCCGCGATACCGTGGAGAGATTGTCGCCGATGAGCCCAGCAAGCTTGTGGCCGGCCCGCGTGAGCAGATTCGCCTGTTCCGGCGACCCCACCTCCTCCGTTTGGATCGCCTCCATGTCGCGAACCATCGAACGCACCTGGGCGTAGGTGTTCACGATGGCAAGTGTTGCGCGCGTGGCCACTTCGCCCTTCAAAATCGTTGCCAGCATGTAAAGGCCACGCTCCGTCAAAGCATACGGGGCTCTGCGGATCCCCATCTTGATGACTGCAATCTCCCTAGCTGACAAATTGGAGGTCAAAATTTTTGACTTCCAATTTTCAAACTCGTCTTCATTCAACTGGAACACGAATCCTTCGGGGAATTTCCCGGGATTGTTTCGTATCGCCTGGTTGATTTCCTTCGTTTGTACGCCATACAGCGCGGCGACATCTCGGTCGAGCAGCACCTGCTGATTACGGATCGTGAGCATGCGGGATTGGACGGCGGCGATGTCGATCGCCCCGGATTCGGGTGGTTTCTTCATGTGCCCATTCC
>CAMPAA010000174.1 GCA_946631345.1 uncultured Verrucomicrobiota bacterium | reverse complement strand
ACCCCCTGGTCAGGCTGATGCCATATGCCGTGCGCAGAAAACTCCACCCGCCGATGCCGGTTCCGATACCGGCTCCATAACTTCAAATCCACGATTCAGGGCAAATGCCGGAATTTGCAGTTTTAGGCTGAACGGTCGCAAGAAACCGGTTATGCAGACGCCGGATTTTTTTTTCAAGTTTTCGCTTGAAAAAAAAAATGGATTTGGTATCTTTATCTGCCAGTCGAAAAAGGAGACTTGGCAATGAAGAAGAAATGTGGCCTGTTGGTTGGCGTTTGCATCGCGTTTGCGGCGTGCGCCGATACCTGGATGTGGACAGGAGCGGAGGATGGGTTCTGGACCAATGCCGCCAACTGGACGGTTGGCGGAGCCGTGGCGACAGTTCCTCCCGGAATGTACGCAGACCAGTCCACTGCCGGCGCGCAGTCTGGCGCACTCGACTCAACCGCCAGGTTCGGCGCCGTCGCCGAGGGCTGCGCGACGACGGTCAACCTGGACGGCTTCTGGGACGTATCCAACCTCGTGGTGCAGGCAGGGGCTCCGCGATACACGTTCGGCACCTCCGAAACGCAGTCGCTCACGATCCATGCGACGGCGGGCGTGTTCCGCGTTGAGGCTGGCGCGCCGGCGCCCACGATGGTGGCGCAGTTCGGCGCTTGGCGCTATGCAGGCCGAAGTGGCGGGGATCTCGGTTCCTTGTTCATCCCAAAGCTTGTTAACGATTCTTCCGAAACGCTTACGTTCCCGAAGATGTTCTACATCGAGCAGGGCAGGAGCGGCGAAAAGGCGTTCCGCTTCGAGGGTTCAGGCGACGTAAAGATATCCGGGCTCAGCACATTCCGCTATGTCATATACCTCGACCTCGCCCAGACGAACGGCGCCAAGCTGGTGTGGGACTGCAAGGTCGATCCGGGATGGAAGATTGGCGGCATCCGCAAGATACGCAACGCATCAGGGTTCTTCAGCGAGATAGAGATAACCGAGGGCAATCTCCTTTCCGGTTACGAGGGCATGGGGCCGTTCGAGATAGCAGGCGCGCTCCTGCTTTCAGGCGACGGCACGTACCGCTGCAACGTGGGCAGGAAGGCTGCCAATAACGCCACGGACGGCAACCTCTACGTCGACCAGCAGAATACTATCTACGGAACCATCTCCGTGCAGTGCAAAGTGGATTCCGTCCTGAAAGACGACGTGTACTACGGCGGCTGGACGCACTATGCCAGCAACGGCACGACGATCTTCGGCAGCAGAAACGCGATGCGCGGTTCGGCGAAGCTGCTTGCATATACCGACTACAGCGGTTCCGCCCAGAGGCCTACGTTCAGCGTGGCTGCGATCGGCGACGAGGGCGTGCAGGGTCCGCTCGGCTATGTCGGCGTGGAAGTGAGCGGCGGCGGGCGGCTTCTCTACACCGGCGAAGGCGAGACGTGCACGAGGCCGTTCTGCATCACGAACCGCGTTCCGCGGTTCCAGAACGCGACCCCGCTCGACCAGAACCCATACGGCGTGATCGAGCAGGGCGGCACAGGGAAGCTCGTGTTCAACTCGCCGATAACGTCCTACGGCGTGTGCCTGAACGGCACCACGGTGAAGAACGCCACGCTCGAACTGGCAAACTCCACCGCACAGGAGGCCGAAATTGGCACTGCGCTGAAGGATAACGCCGATTCCGGCACGCTCAGCCTGAAGAAGACGGGATCGGGCATGTGGCGGCTCGTTGCCGCCAACGCCTACACCGGCTCAACGACGATAGAGAAGGGCACGCTCGTGGTGGGGGCCGCTTCGTCGATATCGTCGTCTTCGTCGATAGTGATGAAGGGCGGCGCGCTGGTGTTCGAGGGCGGCGGACAGAGCGCCGTCTCGTTGGCGGCCGTATCGATATCGTCCGGAGCCAACACGATTTCGGTGCCTGATGGCGTGACGGTCTCTCTTTCGGGCCTTGCGGTCGCCGGAGCGGCGACGCTTGACGTGCAGACCGAAGGCAGCGGCGCGCTGAAGGTGACAGGCTCTTCCTCTCTGCCCGGCGGCGTGACCATAAACGGCAAGGTCGCACAGCTTGACGAGAACGGCACCATGATCAGGCGCGCATACTCCATAGATGTGGATATCGCCGCACGGGGCGGACGCATCCCGAACTCCGCCGCCAGCACCGTCGGCATCACCTCGGCTGGAGGCGAGAGCGATGGCCCGGTGAGGCTTGCGGACGGACTCTCTTCCGCCACGGTCGCTGCGCTTGTGCAGAAGACGGCCACGCCTGCTACGGTGGAGCTTGGATCCTCTCAGACGCTCTCTGCCGGCACTGTCGCGGTGATGCAGGGCGGCGAGAGCCTCACCATCGGTTCTGCGCCCGGCGCAGGCACGCTCACCCCGGTCTCCGGCGCGGCAGGTATCGAGTTTGACAACCGCAGCGACAGGGAACTCACGGTCAACGCAACCCTCTCCGTTCCGACATCGTCCACGATCTGGAACATAGGCGAAGGCCTTGCGCGCCTCTGGTGGCCGGCCAACTGGGCGGGCACGTTAGATGTCATGGTCGGCACGCTTGCCGTCACGAACGACGCGAACATCACGTTCACGTCCACGTTGAAAGGCTCCGGCACCCTGCGCAAGGAAGGCTCCGGCACCTGGACGATGTCCAAGGTGCAGGACGGCACGTACAGCGGCAGCTTTGAGATCGCCGGCGGCACGGTGAACGCCAGCAGCGAGAAGGTGTTCGGCGCGGCTGACTCCGGCACGATATCCGTGACCAACGGCGGTACGCTCCGCGCATCAGGCACGCTGGGCTTTGCGAAGGGGAAGAAGGCCAGTCTCTCGGGCGACGGCGTTGACGGCGGTGGCGCGGTCGTGACCTCCGGCAGCGTGTACATGCCGGACATCACCCTCGCCGGCGATACTCGGATCGCAGGGACGTCAGGCACGCTCTTCTTCAACACCGCTGTCACGCCCCTTTCCGGCAGGATCGACATGAACGGACACCGCCTTGTGAAGGGCGGCGACTCCGACACGGCCTACTGGCAGTTCAACGGCACTGTAGTGACGAACGCCGGCGCAATCGTTTTCGAGCCTTTCTGCAACGCCGGCAACAAGTGGAATCTGCTGTATCTCTACGGCGACGGGGTGGATATTGGCGACGAAAGCGCCCCGGCCATCGAGGCATCGAACGGAACGCGGCTTTCGCTGGGCGAGACGCTGCCGCCTCAGCATCGCCGAATCCGCATCGATGCCGACGCAGGCAAGGTCGGCCCTGAGATGTCGTTCACCGGCGGCATGCAGCGGCAGGCGGACGGCATCCAGACCAACTGTTCGCACTGGGCCGGTTCCATCGAGATCGTCAACGCTGACACATGGCTCTCCTTCCATCCGTGGGACGGCAACTACGCCAACAGGTACATCACCGTATCCGGGCAGATCACAGGGGCGGGCGGAGTGACGCTCGGCAAGGACTCCAAGAGCAGCGTCAAGGGCCACGTGATGTTCGCCCACCCGAACAACACCTACGCCGGCATGACAAAGGTCTACGGCGAAGCGGCGGGCAGCCTCTCCGTGTTCCATCTTGGCTCCATCCCGGACTGGTCGAAGCTCCTGGTGCAGTCCGGCCGCGTGGGCCTCTTCGTGGGCGACGGCTTCTTCTCGGAGGCTGACGTGCTGGCGGCGGCGAATTCGTCGGCCACGCTCAACAGCGTGCTGGATAACGGCTGTGCAATAGCGCCGGCGGTCTTCGCCGTGGATACGACCTACGCCAGGGGCCAAACCTTCGGCCTTGCGCTCTCCGACTCGCTCATCACGCGCGACAGCGGCTTCACCCTGGGCCATGACGGCATAGGCACCCTGAATGTGACCGGCTCCTGGACGAAACCCGTAAACTTCGGCTGTTTCGACGGCTCTCTCGTGTTCTCCGGCAACGACCGCATCACCCTTGGCGCAGGCTACGTGACCGGCGACTACAGCACGACATCTGGCGAAATGCTGATCGAGAACGTGAAGGATGTTCGTCTCGTCGGGGGCAACAGCATAACGGTAGGCGGTTACGCGAATGTTCTGAATGCGGCAGGGCGCATGACGATCCGCAACTCGAACGTCACGCGCACGCTCAAGGATGGCGCGTCGGATTGGATATCGCAATACGACGGCACTCTGGTGGGCTTCGACGGAAGCGGCGTGCTCAACATCGAAGGGGAAAACGTGATAACGAGCCGTCACGTGGTCGGCTTCATACGCGGTTTCGGCTCCCTCCGTCAGCGTGGAGGCCGCGTGACCGACAGGTCGTATGCGTCCAACAAGTCGGTGGCGTTCGGGCATGGCGGGTACGGCTACCAGGAACTGACCGCCGGCGACTACGAGGTGCTCGGAATCCTCTCCCACGGCTTCAACAACAACTCGCATGGCGTGCTTGTGCAGAAGGGCGGGCGCATGCACGTGAAGGCGAACGAATCCGGCACGATTGCCTGGTACGTCGCCTACAGCTCCAACAACGTGGCTCAGCTCACGTTCTCCGGCGGCACCGTGACGAACGACTGGGACACGACGATCTGCGCAGGCATCGACTCCCGCGCGTACATCACTGTGGACGGCGGAGAGTTCATATGCCGGCGCCCGGCAAACGCCAACCGCTGCAAGGACGGAAATTCGCTTACGGTGTTCAACCTGAACAGTGGCGTGTTCGGTTGCTGGAGCGTCGCCAAGGCGAACGCCGAATATGCAGACGGAGCGAACAGCCTCGCCATCATGAACTTCAACGGCGGCACGTTCCGCGCGACGGGCGTGGGCTACTCGCTTTTCGGCTATTCGACCGGCGGCAACTGGGCCAAGGCCATAGACCGCGTGACGGTCTACGAGGGCGGCGCCACCATCGACGTGCCGGACGCGGCGCAGTCTGGCTCGGGTACGCGGGTGGATGTGCCGCTCTCCGCACCTACCGGCAGGGGCGTGGCGTCTGTCGCCTGGTCGGATACTGGCGTGAACTACGTTGGCGCGCCTGTCGTGGAGATCATCGGAGATGGCACGGGCGCGAGCGCGGTGGCGGAGTTTGATTCGCTGACCGAGACCGTGACCGGCATCAAGGTCACGAGCCCCGGCTGCGACTATACCTGGGCCAAGGCGCTCATCCGCTACGGCAACTTGGATGTCGTGACGAACAGTGCGGTCACGCTGGCTGAATTTGGCTCAGGCTCGTTCAGGAAGACCGGCCCCGGCCGCCTTTCGCTCAACGTGGCCAACTCATACACCGGCGACACGGTGATCGAAGACGGCGAGCTTGTAGTGAACGCGGAAGGGGCAATCCCCGCCGGTTCGCAGATCGTGCTGAAGGGCGGCAGGCTGACGGCCGGGGGCGGCGTTGCGCTTCCAGCCGCTACGTTCCGCTTCGATCTGCTGACGAGCGTATCCTATCCCGGCGCGTTCAGGTTCCCGTCCGGAGCATCCATCCTGATCGACAACCTCGACAAGGCGGACAAGTCGGTTGGCTCATACACGCTTGCGACGTTTGCCGACGGTCTTTCCGGCGATACGCCGGCTGTCGCCAACGAAGCGGAGCTGCCGTCTGGCTGGAGGGTTTCGTTCAACGGCGGCAAGGTCATGGTGCGCTGCATCCGCGGTGCCGTGTTCTCGTTGCGGTAACCATAGGCTTGAATCCGCCGTTCCGGGTAATAAAATGATTTTATGCTGCACATATTGACGCGGTTTTTTGGTATAATACTGCCGTCTTTTTAAGGAGGAGTAGCATAAACGCATGGCTAATCTCATAACGGCGGATGAAATACCGGGCGCTGCGGTGTACGGTGTGCGGCAGGTGTCGTATACCGTAGAAGGCGTTGCCGGTAAGGACTACGGCGCGGCACTTGCCGCCGCCGCGTTCAAGGAGTCCACCGCCATAGAGGACACGATGAACAGCTACGCCGTCGTCGTCCGCCAGCGCACTCGCAAGCTGGATGATCTCGGTAAAGTAATGGCTGGTCTCAACGGCGGCATCGCCACGCTCAAGACGAAGGAACAAGAGAGTTCGGACAGAACTGACAAAATGGCTATTCTTGCCGAAGCACATACTCTTGCGGCAAAATACGGCATAACCGTCACTTGCGTTGCGTACGAGTTTTCTGGCGGCGTATACAAGGCGCAGATGCGTCGCGACGACATCTACCGTGCCCAGAACGAGGTTCAGTACGCGATTGACCGTGAGGACAACGACCTGAAGCAGGACATGGTGTCGCTGAACTCGCTCATGTCGAAGCGCGACAACGCGTTTTCGGCGGCGGCGCGCCTCATCAAGAAGGCCAACGACGCGGCAAGCAACACGATAGGGAATATCGGAGCGTGACGATGTGTTTAGACAGGATTTACAGGATTGAGGGATTTCATAATCCTGTCTAAAAGAAAGGAGTAAACGAAATGGCGACGATAGAGAAACAGGATCCGGTGGCGCTGAGCCAGAGCTGGGGCGTCTCGTTCAGCGACTACAAGGCGGACGGCAAGGCGGTCGACTTTCAGGATCTCATGATCTACATCAGCGCCAATCGCGCCACGACGGTCGAGGGCGAGGTGACGCCTCTCACGACGCGCATCCGCGCACGCAACGCGGCTCTCGAAAGGCTCGGCACCGCCCTCGCAGACCTTACGAAAGTGCAGGCGGACTTCGCAAGCGACGCTGCAGGAGACAAGCGTAGCGGCATCGAGATATCGCAGACGACGAAGGACACGCTCGCAAACGACATCGGCGGGCTGAACTTCGACAACCGCAAGATGCTCAAGCGCGAGGTCGAGGAGTGGATTCAGAGGAGCAAGAGCAAGATCGACGGGCTCAACAACCAGGCGCAGACCGACATGTCTCGCCTCCAGTCGCTTGTGGACCGCCGCGACGAGTCGTTCTCGACGGCCTCGAACCTGATGACGGCGATCAGCG
>CAMPAA010000173.1 GCA_946631345.1 uncultured Verrucomicrobiota bacterium | reverse complement strand
AAAATACACTTCCCGAAACCACCTCACCCGCATAAACATTGGGCGAAGTCCCATTCTGCCTTCAAAAAATGGGTAAACTCCAGTCCTTTGGCCCATTGACATGTCATCTGCGAGATTCGGCTTTGAAATGCACGCGGAGTTTGCTAACATAGGGCCGTGGATCAGCACAAAACAAAAACTGCAAAAACTCGCAGATCGTGCGCCTTTTGGGGCGCCGTCGGATGCCTTGCCGTCATTGGCGCCCTTCTGGGCATGATTGGCGCAGGAGCAGCTTGCGGCAACATGATCGAAACCGTCAAGTACATGTTCGGCTTGGGGGATATGCCAAGAACCCTAACCCGGGCGATGTGGGACAACGCTGAGGCAAAACGGCTTGGCGCGGAGTGGATAGACCCTGCCAGCTGCACGAATTCGACGCAGTTCATCCAGGCTTTGTGGGCGAAATACCATAACGGACAAGTCGAGTGCCGGTATCCGGATGTCTGGTGTATAGCAGTAAACCCGCCGGACGACGACAACTTCCCGGTTCTTTTCACGGCGAACGTCGACCCTATTGACCTTCTGCATGGACAAGACATGAAAGCCCCCATTGCGCTGACCTGTCCTGAGAGCATGGGCGAGGCCTTCTCCATGTTCCCCAAGCGGACATTGGTGGTTGCATCCAGGGGCGGATATGTGCATGCGCAGTCGGAGCCGGAGGTTATTCGCCGCAGCATTTTCCCGCACGGCAATCCGAAGCCAAATCCCGACACCTATTTCCTGACCCCAACGGGTCGCGTTGACTGCAGGCCCTGGGACCATGCCGAAGCCGGCGAAGACACCAATTGACGCCTACGGCGCTACGAGGACCGCAGGCAGATCAGGACTACGCCGGCGAGGATCGCCGCGAGGGCGAGCGACTTGCGCCCCACAAAAGCACCGCGGATGGGATCCCGCGACATGGAGGGGCGAGGCCTCCGGCCGAGCCGCCATCTGCAACATGCCAATTATGGTAGGGCGAGCTGTCCCCAGCGAGCCGCCGGCTACGGCAACACAACCTCGACCTTGAAAAACCTCATCCCCGCCTTGTTCTCCTCAGTCACCGGTTGCCATTCGCCCGCTCCATCCAGCGTCGCCTTGCCCACCTTTCTCAGCGTCGCGCCCTGAACGTTCCACTTCGACTGCACGGGCGAAATCTCGATTGCATCCAAATCCGGCGTTCCATCGTCCTTCATGTTGAACGCCGTGATCTTCAGCGAATCGTCCTTGTCGTTCGGATCGGCTCCAATGACATAGCTCTCCCAGACCTTGTGCCCGTTCGCGCCCGTCACCTTCGCCGCCGCCTCGTATGCGTCATACTCGTCGACAATCTCGGGATCGTGTCCGAGCAGCCACGCATACGGCACGTGCACATCCGTCGTCTGCGTCTCGGTGAGGTCCGACACCCAGCCATAACCTGCGACATACGCAGCGTCATCGCCTTCGCTCTCAACGTCATCCTTCTTGTAGACCCAAGTGACAGTATGCTCGCCGTCGCCATCGATCCGCACAGATTCCTGTTGCCACGAATTGACGCCGTCGCGATACAAGCGGACATTCCCGTCAACTGCAAACTCCGCGTGGTCCCATTCGTGAAGCGCATCCTCTTCGCACGATGTCCGCCATGAGAACGAAAGCGTGCCCGGCCCCACGACCGTCGTGGAAAGCGTTGACGTCTGGTTATTCGAAATCGCGCCAGACTTCATCGCCTCGCCGTTCGGCGCCGTCGCGTCGACTACCCGCGTCCAGCCAGCACCGCCGTCCCCTTCCGTGGCAAATCCGTGATCCGGCTTGCCCAGTGAATCGCCAATTCCCCACACCTTCTCGATCGCATGCGTCGCCATGGCCGAATTGAGATAGTCTATCTTCACCGCATAAGCCTTTACCGTGCAGCTGTCCGTCACGTAGAACGGACCCGTATACTTCGTCGAATGCGAGTTTGGCTCGTTGCCGTTCAGCGTATAGCGCACAATCGCATCAGCCGTCGCACACGAGATGACGACTTTCGTCTTTGATCCCGTGAACGACTCAACCGCATCGATTACCGGCGTCGCGACATTTTCCCACACGCGCGTAAGGCTCGCCGTCACAACAGCGGAATCAAAGAAATCGTCGCTGAACACCTTCGCCTTTATGACAACCGAATCGTTGAAGGTAAACGGCCCATCGTAAACCGGGCTCTCCGCCGTCGGTTCGCTTCCGTCCAGCGTGTAGCGTAGCACGCCGTCATTGTTCCACCGAATCGACACCACCTGGTTCGAATGAGCAAACTCCGCACCATCCGCAAGCGAGAATCTGGGATCGACACAACGTCCGAGCGCGTATTCGGCAGTCACCACATCGCTCAACATCCCGTCCTTCTCCGCAATCGCCTTGACCGTAGCCTTCCCGTATATCCTGAACCGCTTGTACACCGCGCTCTCAACCGTCGGATCAACCCCGTTCGTCGTGTAGTAGATCGTCGCCCCTTCCGTAGGGCACAACATCGAGACAGTCAACGAGGAATCAAACGTCGTACCGCTTGCCGGTGAAATAACCGGAGACTCTGGATTCAATTTCAAATATGTTGCCGTATATGTCGCAGTAGCATTAACCGCCACAATTTCAGGCGTCCATCCTGTGAATGCATACATATAAGGCCCTGTCGCTGCACTAGTCGGAGTTTCACCGTATTCCGGCAAGGTGCCATAGGCGACCATATCTTCTCTGAGAGTTACCCCGTCATCGTTTTTCCAGATTACGGGATAGCTCCGCAGATTTGCAGTATAAGTAGCCGTGTATGTCGCGGCACCTGTCACGGCCACAACACTTGGACTCCATCCCGCAAACGAATAACTGTACTGTGCAGTAGAAGGCTTTGTTGGGGCCGAGCCATAGCTTGGTGTTGCACCATACGCAACCGATTCTGCCTTAAGCGTAGAACCATTTTCGTCTTTCCACGTCACGGTGTACTTCCGAACTGTCGCATTGTAAACTGCTGTATATGTCTTGTCCATCGTTGCGGCTGCAACCGTCGGCGACCACCCCTTGAATGTGTATGAATACTGAGCCGTCGATGCTTTAGTGGGCGTGGACCCATTATACGTCGGCACAACACCCCTATCAACGCGCGCATCTGTCTCAAGAGTTGTGCCATTCTCGTTTTTCCACACTATTTTGTATGTAGGAGTAAGTGTCAATGTCAAATTGTTGTTGCTCTTGGCCTGCTTTAACTTTGAATCCAGCGTTATCGTTCCTGAAGAACCTGAGCCCAAGGTGATATGCGATGTAGATGTGCCAACAACATTTGCCACAACCTTCGTTATGCCGTTTCCTATTGTGATGTTGCCATTCACCTTACCTCGGTATCCTGCACCAATTGCAGCAACACCATTGCTTACGGCTGTCGCCACCACATCTCCCCCTGTGATGTTAATGTTCCCGCATGGCCTGTTGATATCCGATGCATATGCTTTCCCCGTTCCGATTGCCGCTGCTGTACCCCCAGCTGTCGCACGGACGATTCCGCCACTTATACTGATGTCACCAACAGATCCACCCCAATATGACGAACCTATTCCCGCAGACCCTTCCGTACCCGAAGTACTGCCGACTGCTGTAACCTTGCCGCCCGTAATGGTTATGTTTCCGCCTTCTCCACCAATACCGCACATACGCTCGCTGGAGGCATAAACATCCCCTCCGGTAATTGTAATATCGCCACACTTGTACACCCATGAAGCCCCAATCCCTGAACCAGAACCGTTGCTTCCAGACGCAGTAGCCCTTGCATATATTATTCCCCCTTCGATAACTATATTGCCGCATTCAGCACTTGGATTAACATATGTACCTTGAGCGCCTATTGCCGCGCCATAACATGAAAGCGCAACCAATTTTCCGGTCCCAGCAGATCCTCCCTTAATGACAAGTGTGCCACCAGGCGGCCCCGCGAATATAGCCGCATAGTGCCTTGAATTACCCGCTGTTTGATTCACTGTGTTTGAGGACCCATCTGCAATTATAATTGTTGCGTCACCCATACAGGCAATTGGAGACTTCATATCACATTGTATATTGATTCCTTGCAAAGTTACGGTAGCCCCAGCATTAATCGTAATCGAATTGGTCGTCGACGTCTTATTGTTTGACTGCGTAATAGTTGCCGTCGTATTAGCTGGGATTGTCACGTTCCCATTCGCTAGGTTGTATGTCGTCGCGGCATGGGAAACGCCTGCAGCAATCAAAGCTATTGACCACAAGATCGTCTTTACATTCATTTACAATGCTCCTTTCTCTTAACGAGCTTCAAAAGCCCCAACCATCTTTCTCCCACCAGAACAATTCAATGCTTTCACGAACCTGTCTATGCATGCAGCTCGCGCAAGCAATCTCGAAGAGCGCGTTTTTGCGTCATACTTTTCTCTGACGCCGACCATTATCGTTGACCTCATTTTCTTCACCTTGTTCTTAATGTAACTCAACATATCGGTACTACCGTCAACACGCGCCGCAAGAATAGCAACACTGCATCCTCGGCTGACAAACTTAAAGTTGCGATCTATTATGGATTCTTTGTCACCAGCCGTGCATATGCCAATTACATAACGGCCATACTTCAGTAGCATCATCCGATCATGTGATTCGGACTGTCCCTTCTGCTCATAGAAGAACCGCGACTGGGATCTCAGTTCATTGCCTACAGCTGTAAGTGTCTCCGACTTGCCAACTTGACCTTCACCGAACAGAACCAAGACAACCTTTAGCGGCCGACTTTTGTCCTTCAATATCATATCGTCAGTCTTCATCATCTGCCTCCTCATTACACTGACGCTGCACGTAGGACGCCATTAATTTGCGTTGGACGAATTCTATCGTCAAAACCTATGCCAAACGATTCGACATATGCCTTAATCCTACGGGACGCTTCCACTAGGTTACCAACGAACGCCTTTGTATCTTTGGGGTCTTTCACATAAAAATGATCAAATCCGCTAGTAATCTGGTATAGCGTCACGAACGCTGCGAAACGGATCTCGCCCCAGTTCAGCGAATGATCAGCCCCTTCCACAATCGATTTCAAATCGAGATACTGCTTGCCAAGTCGTCGTGAAAGCATCCGCCTCCATAGCTTTGTAAACTCGCCCAGCCCTTCTTTGATCTTTCGACCCTTCTCTCCGCTCTTGCCCGGTCCAAGAATCATTAGAGCGCGAATGAATGTAGCGCGAAACAGGATTGCCGCGAATGTAAATTGGACTTCCAAACTGCTTGACGAATTAATGAGATTTACTCGATCGTTCCACGTTTTCATTTTTTTGTCTCTCCTCTTCCCGCGCCTTCCCTTACAAAGGCCCGTCACCCTCGGCGCGGAAAAGAAGAGTGGCGTGCCTTACATCTCACGTCTCATGCAAGGCATCGCCAAACGCCCGTTGAAAAACATGACAAGAAGACACGCCACGTGGATTTCCCACGTAGCGCAACCTTCGTACTCCGCTTTTCAACTGAAAATTTTGGCGATTTTTGCATGAAGCGTCATACGCTGTTGCGTACGTCCCGCCGGAGGCGCGCTTTCGCGTGCGCGGCGGTTTCTCTGTCGCTCTCCCGTGGAGGCGGCGCGCTCGGCGAGCGCGCCCTACCAGTGCAGCGGTTGCGCGGGTTGCGCGCGCCCTACCATGGTGGCGACCGGGGCGGGCTTTGGCAAGTCGGCCCGCCGGTATGAAAGATCATTCGTCGCTCATTGCGATATAGCCGCCGGCGCATGCCCGCCGATGGCTGAAATCATTTCACTGGCAATGCTCCATCGCCTGTTCCGGCCTTTTCGGCGGGAACCGGACAAATCGCACTCCCTGCCGCTTTTGCTCTTCTTGATATGCCATCATACCTTTGAAATAGTCATCAAGCGTCGGATATTCCGCCGCAATCTCTCGCTTGATCCGCCAGATCTCCTCAAGCCCCTCGTCATATCGCCTCTCGTCTGTCATTCGCGACCTCCTTCCTGAAGCATCTGCGGCGTACAGATGCACGGGCACTCATAACCAGCCTCGCGGCATATCCTTTCAACCAGTGGTATGGTATGACCATTGGTGATATGCTTGAAATTCCAGGAAACAAGATAGTCCATCCCATGAACGGCGGCAACCGCTATGTGCAAGGCGTCGTCTGGATACTCTTTCGGCACAGCCTTGCCGTCTATCAATTTCCGCGCAAGAAGCTGTTCAGCCTCCGAAACATCAAGTTCGGGGATGCCCGCAAGTGCGTCTACCCTTCGCCGCGCCGCTTCAGGATCCCCCGCGCGAACTTCCTTCGCCACAACTAAAGACGAATACAGGTCGAACCTCTGCGCGGCGG
Source organism: uncultured Verrucomicrobiota bacterium (assembly GCA_946631345.1). Classification (GTDB taxonomy): domain Bacteria; phylum Verrucomicrobiota; class Kiritimatiellia; order RFP12; family UBA1067; genus UBA1731. The sequence goes on along the minus strand of CAMPAA010000173.1, from coordinate 550 downwards.
TTGACCACCATTCGCGCGTCACGACCTGACGACCCAACTGCACGACGTCGCGAGCAGGCAATGCCGTGGCATCGCTGACGACGGTCGTCTCGACATAGACTTTCTTTTTTCCCGACATTGCCTCCTCCTTTCTTTGGCTATATTATATCAAGTCTTCCTACGCTGGCGGATGTTGCCGTCCGCCCTTGGCGGACTCCGCTTTTGCGTGCCGCCGGTCCCGGGCCGTCGAGCGACCGGGAGTATGTTAAAGATCACCCTGTCATGCGGTTAGGGCACACACCCCTCCCGCAAGACGCCGGAATTATACTATTTAGGGGTTGAAGTTGTCAAATCGGGCAAGACTGGAGTTTACCCATTTTTGAGTTTCTGTCGAGGCGAGATGGATTGCCGCTCTCTCTGCCTCTTGCGCGCTTCCTTCTCAGCTAACTCCGACGCTTCGCAAAATTGGCTCCACTACCGTTCCGCCCAGCTTCGCACGCCTGAAGCGCGATAAAGTTCCTATGCTTGTTTTATAGGCGGCTTCGCCGCGGTGTCCATTGCTCTACGGAGA
>CAMPAA010000172.1 GCA_946631345.1 uncultured Verrucomicrobiota bacterium | reverse complement strand
GGATCCCGCGCCACCCATATCCATCTCGCCTTGGCCCCGCGCCGATCAAGTCGCATGCAGAGGGGAACGAACGCCTGAATCCTCACGTTCCGCAGCAGAAGAGGATCGTCCTTCACCGCCGCTTCCGCCTGACGGAACACACCGCGAGCCCACTCCACAAACGAATCGGGGAATACGTCCGGGCGGTCATTCTCCCAGCTGGTGAACTTCTTGTGCTCGTTCGCAGCGGCAAGCTCCTCCATCCTATCGTAGTATGCGCGCAGGAACGGTGCCGCCGCTCCATAGTGTCCTTTGAAGAACTTGTCCAAAAGCGGCTCTATGGGCTGGTCGGGATTCCAGGCTAACTTGCCGATGAGCCATGCCTTCAACTGCGCGAAATCGGCGTATTTCGGCCCGCCCTCCTCAAAGAGGTATCGCGCACCGTTCGCCCGGAACGTACGCATGTTCGGGGCGAGCACGCGCACGTTCGGCATCGGATAGAAGAAATGATTCCATCCGGGCGTGTAGTCCCAGATGTACAATTTATCCGTAAACTTCCCCCACGTGCGAAGGTCCCGCATGTACGCGGCGTTGACCGGGACGGTTTCGCGTTCCAGCGGCGCGATGAAGCTGCACTCGATGGAACAAAGGCAGGGGATCACGTTCGCGCGCGGGCGCATTGTCTTCGGCGGCTTGCGCGTGTGCTGGTAGATCAGCGTCTCCACCAAGATCCCCGGATAGCGAGCCTCGAGCCGCTCCGCCATCCTGTTGATGAAATAAAGGAGCGAGCCCGCATGCGACTCCTCGCGGTCGTCGATCGCCTTGCAGGCGGCGCATTCGCAGTGGCTGTCCCAGTCCTCCTGCGAGAGTCCCACGATCAGCCGGTCCTCGCGTGCCGCCGTCCCGTCCGTCCGCCGTTTTTCGCGGTCCTTCTCGATGAGTTCGCAGATGTTCGTGAACGACGTCTCGAACGCGCCGGGATTCGTAAGGCAGATCTGGGTGCGCCTGTCGCGGCGCACACCCTTCACCTCGCTGAACCATTCGGGATGATCCTTGAAATACTTTTCAGGCGGAAGGAAGTTCCTAAACGTATGGCACACAGGCAGCCGATCCACGAAGCGCATGGCCGCCCCGCCGTGCTTCTCGCCCAGGTTGAACCGGCCGTCGCCCGGATGCCCGTTGAAGCGCAACCGAACCGCGAAGTCCTCGTTGAACTTCACGTCCTTCCAAGACGTATGGCGCATTTCGAAGGCGGGCTTCTGCGTATCGTCAAGATCATCGGGCACGGAAAACGAATCCCTTTGCGGAATGACCTCATGCCAACTCGCGTACCATCCGCAACCGCCGTACGTCTCGAGAATCTCGTACGCACCGTACAGCACGCCCCTCTTCCCGCCGGCAATCGTAAGGTCTCCGCCCTTGACGAACAGGCGGAACCCGTCCGGACCGAATTCATCCGTCCGCACAAGGACGATGCGCCGCCGCATCCCTGACGGGGCGGAGCTGGCAGCGGATAGGATCGGCAGCTCCACATCGGTCATCTTGCGGATGCACCGCCGCAATTCGTCCGCCGCGTACTTTGCAGAGGGGCCGATATCGCCTTTCAGCGCGATCGCGGTGCAAACGGGACGCCCCCTCTCGGCCAAAACCAGCTCGCCGCCGCAGACGGAAGCGGATACTGCGGCCGCAGCCAGCGCAAACAGCGCCACATGCATCATGCCATGGCTCCTTTACCGAACGATGACCGAGAAGCCCTTCCCGAACCTCAGAAAAAGCTTTTTCTGCCGAACCGAGACGGAATACTTTCCGATGGAGAGCGCACCGTCTTCGGTCGCCACCGTCACGTTCGCCGAATCGATGTCGAAGGAACCAGATGTCCCGCTCGCGTCAATCGCCACGATCGGTTCATTCCTGTGGCTTTTCCATGAAACCGGAACAACGAGCGAGAGACGTTCGCCGCAGACGACATTTCCCAAAAGCGTCAAACCAACGGACGTGGTTGGCGCATCAAACGTAAGCGAATCTCCCAAGAGCACCGTCGCCCCGTCCTCCGCGGCGAGCGCCGCGCCAGAGGATTTCACAGCGGCCAACGCCACGCGCGTCTGCGAACTCTCCGGACGCACAGTCAACGTCGCGCCGCTCCCGAGCTCAAGCGCGTTGACGGAAAGCACCGGCAACGTCTGCCCGTCAACCGCATCTCCAGCCTTGATTGCGACCGAGGCACCCGCCGGAACCGATATCGTCCCAGTCGCCCCGCCGACGGCGGCGGCAAGTTTCTTGATCGAAAGTTCCGTTAACGTGATCGCGGCATACGATTTGCTGCGGCATGACGCCTTCACTCCAACAGACCAGTCCGCCCGGTTTGTGAATGTGTCATAGTTCGTCCTTGAGTCGATGCCGGTGTAAGTGCGCATCCCGCATCTGCCGTCGCCCGCATGATCACAGGCCGCAATGGATGCAAATGCCTTGAACGTTCCGTTTGGATTCCAAACGAAGTCGGCGCGAAGATCCTTTTCCGGCGGACGCATGCCAGCGACAGCCGAATTTCCCATGCCGCCAACAGAATCGGTTAAGGCAACTTCGGATCGTTTTCCGGCACTTGTAGTGTAATTTAAGCTGACCGCGCCCGTATTCACATTCCATATCCAGTCCAGTCCGCTAGTCCAGTTGCCGAAATGGGAAGTGTCCCATTTTGCTCCGTAGCCCGTCGTCGAAGCATTGTTGCTTCCAAAAAGAAACGCTATCGTACCGTCCACATTATCCGTCCAGACAGGTTCGGTCGTCTTGAATCTATACGAAAAGCATAGTGGAGCCGATCGCTTGGGTGGATATGCTTTTGATATGATGAATGCGCAGTTGGTGGGGGCGGAATCCGTGAGATGCACGCCGTCGGACGCAAAAAGCGCGGCATTGTTTGTGATTGTTGTCGTAGCCGACGTCCAAAGGATCTTATTGTGGGTCCACTTTGAGGAATCGTTGATCGCGAACGATGAGGCCGTGTCGATGGGTTCCCATCCCGCGCCGTCCGTCTCGTCACGATACCAGGCGCGAAAGTTCGAGATTCTGTTCCGCACCCATGGCACTGCGTTCTCATCGCCCCACCAGCCCGACGATCCGCCGAAGCCGATGTAGCAGCCCTCGGACGCCCGCGTCCCTATGTAGGAGAAGTCGTGCGAGAACGTGGCGGACTTGCCTTCCTGCTTGAGCGTGACCGTCATCTCGCCCTTCACCATCGACACGATGATGTCCATCTTCGCATTCAGCTTTATGCCCCCCAGCTCGTTTTCCAGCACGCTTCGGTACGCATTGTAGTTGCTTTCGGCCATCCACATGACCTTGGCCTGCGGGTCGTCACGATAGAGGTCGAAGATGAAACCGCGCGCATCGTAAGCAAGCGAGATGCGCCCGTCGGACGCCGTACGATAGCCGACGTTCGTGGGCGAAACGCGCGAGAAAAGGATGCCAAAGTATCCGCTGATGCAATGGCTGCGGGTCTTGCCGTCCGCACGCGCCTCGGTTGTGATGCGTGTGCCGGACGGCAGTTCCGGCCAGTAGGTGAACGACATACCCCAGTCGTCCGTCAGGCGGAACGTGCGGTTCGTGTACCATGCGGTGTGTATCTGCGCCGGTTCGTCCGTCAGCCATAGCTCCCCATCCTGAACGTACGGAGGAGCCTTGCTGAACGGACCGCTCGGAATGTTGCCCTCAGCCCATGCCGTGCCGTTAAACGACCATTTCTCCGGTGCTTCCGCGAAACCTTCCAGCTTCGAGACCTGCCGCATCGCAAGCGAGTCCGCATCAAAGGCAAGCGTCTGCCCATCCGCCATCTGGAGCGACGAATTCTGCAAAGGCAACAGGGTTGCCCCCGAAACGGATTCGGAGGCGGGCAGGATGATCGTGCCGGCGAACGCCTCGGCCTGAGCCAGCTGCGCACCGGATGCGAGTGCGAGCGTTCCTGCGCCCACGAGACGAACGTCAACGTCGAGCGTAGCGGGCGGTGTGAACGTGTCTCCCGCACGCACTTCGATCGTGCCCTTGAAATCACTGGAGAACCGCGCGGCGATGCCTTCCGTCACCATGACACATCCGTTGCCCGCAATCGTCCAGGCCGCGCCGTCTGCGACGCCAAGCTCCAGTTTCGTGCGGAACGACCTGTTCAGGTACGACAGGGACTGCCCATCGACCGACCAATACTCGTTCGTGGTCAATATGGTTCCCGTGAAGTCCGCCGGCGGCGTCATCTTGAACCAATAACGCCGTCTTCCTGTACCATTCGGGTGATATGCGGCGTTGTGCGGGAAATAGGCGGTGTCGGAGCCTGTCGGCACAGCCTCATCTACCCAGTTCGTGACGGCATTCCAGTCCTGCTCGCCGGAAGGCCCGCACCATGTGCGCACGGTCGCGGAACAAGGTAGCATGGAGATAGCGACGATCATTGCGGCAACTAATCTGTAGGGGTTCATTTATGCGAGCTCCTTCCTTTGTTGGTCTTTTTTATCAAGTAAAAAATATTCTCGAATTATACCACAATCAATGATTCGCGTTTCCGCCTTCTACCGCTTGCACATGAGCGGCACCGAGGAAAAACCTTCCGGACGGTCGTAGAGCTCGCAGTGGCAGTCGCCGAGGTGCTTCACCTTGAAGCCGTTTGCCTTGTACTCCTCGTAGTTGAAGGCGTTCAGCTCGTCGATGGCGATCTGGTGGAACTTGTCGAAGTCCGGCCACCACTCCCAGCCGCTGCCGAAGTCGTTGTAGAGGAAGGCGTCCGCGCACTGCTTGCCAAGCTCGGGCGTCACGTAGAAGGCACCCATCGCGAGGACGTTCACGCCGTTGCCGGTGATGGCGCGAAAGGCGGCGGGAACGGACTCGACCACGCCCGCATGCACGCCTGGGCACTTTGACGCCGCGATATGTATGCCCATGCCCGTGCCACAGAATATGAGCGCCCGCTCAAACTCCTTTTCGGCAATCATCGCGCCCACGCGCAGCCCGATGCGGTGAAACATCAGCTCCGTGTCGTTAGGGTCGGAATCCGCCTTCACGCCAACATCCGTCACTTTCCAGCCCTTCTTCTCCAGATACTCCCGTATGGCCTCCTTCAGCGGATATCCCGCGAAGTCGGCTCCCATTAGCAATTCCTTGTCTGAAATCTTCTTCATTATTGGACTGTTTCTCCTTACATGCGCAATGGTAGCACATCTCTTTTCATGCATGCAACACCTGTATAGACAGGCACCACTTCTCCGCCTCAGAATGTGCTATACTTTAGGGTAATGAAGCACATGAAAATCCATGGGGCACTACTGGCGAGATGGGCCTCGCCGTTTTTCGGGATGATGCGCACGATCTTTCGTTGTGCATAGTCAGCGGCGGACTGCCGCGCCATGTCGTGCAAGAGGGACGTCAACTTGTCCCACTGCGGAAATGCGAGTAGTCGCATGTGGTCTCCTTTCGGTTGGGTGAGAAACGGAGTATTGACGCGGCGGGAAACGCCGCGGCAGGGCATAAGATGTTTATTGCCGCCGGATCAGATTTTTCCGGCGGCAAAGTGGGAGTGAAGAAGCGAAGTGCTGAAACGCAAACCGCCGCCCGAATGGGCGGCGGCGGATATCACAAAGTATATCTTAAGATGGGCACCGTATTATCAGGTGAACCTTGCGATATTTTCCCTGACGTGATTAATGCACGTGTCTATCTCGTTGACCACTTGATAATGCCAGAAACGGATAACATGCCAGCCCAATGCTTCCATCAAAATATCCCCATGTATGTCATCTGCCTTACGGCATCCATTTCTATCAAGATGCCAAGCTTGGCCATGGTTCGGTCACGGATTACACGCCTTTCGTGTCATTTTCCCTCTACTCATTGGGATGATTTCTCGTCATCGTTGGCATCGAGAAGTAGTTTTATCTGACGATCAAAATCAGATTCAATAATCTGATGTTTGTTGAATTCGTCATATTCTGAATGGGCCTTTTCGTCGGCTTGCGCTCGTGAAACCGTTCCCGGCCCCTCAAGAATCTCGTACTCGTTGAATTCAAGAAACGCATTAACGCTCCTCGCGAACTGCTCCATTGTGAATGTTTGATGTCTTTTAACAATCCTTTCAACGTAATCGAAATAGCCGACAACGGCCCCCTCCAACTCCTTTACCTGATCAGATGTCAGATAGTTCTTGGCAATTGTCACGTCACTTTTCAACACCCTTCCATCAGGAGCATTCTTCCATGTCTGCAATCCCATGTGTTCCTTTGTCGCATCAGCCCTACGATAAACGATCTCTGCGGCGGTTTCACCTGTTATGGCAAAATGGAATTTGTTCTGAATCATGGCGTAGAACTCACGCGTCACGTCAGCATTTGCATCATAGTCAATACTGCACTCGGCATATATGTCGGTAATTTGCTGCCAGATTCTACGCTCGCTGGCCCGGATTGACCTAATGCGTTCCAGCAACTCCCTGAAATAGTCCTCGCCGAAAGGATTCCCACCTTTCTTGAGCCGATTGTCGTCTAGCACAAACCCCTTTGTGATATATTCGGTAAGAACTTTCGTGGCCCAAATGCGGAATTGCGTCGCCCGAAATGAATTGACCCTATATCCTACCGCGATGATGGCATCTAGATTGTAGAATACCATCTCGCGCAAGACGTCGCGCCCGCCCTCATTTTGAACTTGTTCCATTTTGGAACAAGTTGAGGCCGCCGTAAGTTCATGGGTCGCGTAGATGTTTTTCAGGTGTCTTGTAATGGCCTGACTTTTCACGCCAAACAAGCCTGCCATTGCCTTCTGCGTAAGCCAAAGCGTCCTATCGCGCAGAACGGCATTAACCCGAATGTCGCCTGTCTCCGTAGAGAAAAGCACTATAGGAAATTCGCTTGCGTTCATTTCGTCCTCCTATCCAATACATTGACCGTGCCAACGGCGGTTCCTATGGTCAACTTGCCGCCCTGCGCATTG
>CAMPAA010000171.1 GCA_946631345.1 uncultured Verrucomicrobiota bacterium | reverse complement strand
ACGGCGCTCTTGATCTTGGAGATCACCTGGTCGTCCTGCAGCATCTCGCGGGAGACGTTCAGCGGCAGGTCGGAGGAATCGACCACGCCCTTCACGAAGCGAAGGTAGTCTGGCAGCAGGAGGTCGAAGTCGTTGCCGATGAACACGTTGCGCACATAGAGCGAAAGCCCGCGCTTCGTCTGCGGCATGTACAGCTCCATGCCTGCGGTCTTCGGTATGAACAGAAGCGCCTTGAACTCCACCTGGCCCTCGCCCGAGAACGGAATCGTCTCCAGCGGCGCGTCGAAGTCGTGCGTGAGGTGCTTGTAGAACTCGTCGTACTCCTCCTTCTTCACGTCCTTCTTAGGACGCTTCCAGAGGGCGACCATCGTGTTCAGCGGCTTTGGAGGCTCCGGCGCCTTCGCCTCGTCCTTCTTGTCGCCATCCTTCTTCTCATCCTCCTTCTTTCCAAGCTCCTCGAAGAATATCGGATAGGCGATGAAGTCGGAGTAGCTCTTCACAAGCTCACGGATGCGCCATTCGTTCAGGTAGTCGTCCTGGCCGTCGCGCAGGTGGAGCGTGATTGTCGTCCCGAAGCCATCCCGTTCGGCGTCCGATACGGTGTAGGAGCCGATTCCGTCCGACTCCCATGCGAACGCGGCATCCTCGCCGCGCTTCTTGGATACCACCGTCACCCTGTCGGCCACCATGAACGCCGCATAGAAGCCCACGCCGAACTTGCCGATCAGCTCCGGGAGGTTTGAGCCATCCTTGGCGGCGGCGGCCTCCATGAACTTCTTCGTGCCGGAGGAGGCGATCGTGCCGAGGTTGTTCTCGAGGTCTTCGGCGTCCATGCCGTAGCCGTTGTCCGATATGGAGATTGTCTTCTTCTCCTTGTCTGCGGCTATGGTTATCTTCCAGTCGGGCGAGTCGGCGAGGATATCCTTGTCCACCAGTCCCAGATATTTGGCGCGGTCGATGGCGTCGGAGGCGTTGGAGAGAAGTTCGCGGAGGAATATCTCCTTCTTCGAATAGAGCGAGTTTACCACGAGATCGAGCATCCGGCCGATCTCGGCCTTGAACTGTTTCGTTTCCTTTTTCATAGTGACGGTGGATTATACCACATTTCAGCCGTCAGCGAACAGCGCGCGGAGCGCCGCCGCCTGCACCTTGCCCTGCGCATTGCGGGGGAGCTCGCCAACGAACCTAAAGCGCTTCGGCACCGTCCCTTTGGGAAAGATCGGCGCCAGCCTGCGGCGAAGCTCCAGCATTGCGCGCGGGTCGCGCCCCGTTGGCGCTCCGCCAGACGGCACTACCACCGCGCCGAGGCACGGCCCCTTCTCGCCGTCTAACGCCACAAGGGCAACGTCATCCATGCCGCCCAGCGCCATCATGCGCGCCTCCATCTCCGGGAGCGACACGCGCTGTTCTGCGATCTTGACCAGGCGGTCGCGCCGCCCCAATAGCCTGAAATGCCGCCCGTCGGGGGAAAGCTCCGCGCCATCGCCCATGACGAAACGCCGCACGTACGAAAACGGGCTGCGCACGGCAAGCCGTCCATCCGCGCCGACACTCACCTTTATGGGATCGAACACGGTCCAGTCATAGGGCGCGGTGACGCATGGTTCGCCCTGCCGCCGCCATGCCACGCCGCCGGTCTCCGTGGAGCCGAATATCTCGAGCGGGGCCACGCCGAACACGCGCTTCGCCGCCGCGCTCGTATCCGCGTCCAGCAGCGCGCCGGAGGTCGTCATCTCCACGCAGTTGCGAGGGATGTCGTACTGCCCGGCATAGGCGCAGAAACGCTTTAGGAAGCTCGGCGTCGTCACGAAGAACACCTTCTCCGCCATTCTCATCTTCTCCACCAGCGATTCGGGGGTGAAGATGACTTCCGGATCGACACGGCATCCGGCCGCCGCCGGCAGCATCACCCGCCAAAGCTTGCCGTACATGTGGTCAGGCTCGATGGTCGAGAGGAACACCGTGCCAGGTTCGACATGGAGCCTGTCCCTGTGGAACGCGACCTCCCTTGCGAGCGACTCGAACGTCTTCACTATCGTTTTCGGACGCGCCGTGCTGCCACTCGTTGTGAACGATACCGAAAAGCGCCGGCGGCGGATGCGCCTCTCAGCCATGAAAGTCGCGGCGACCACCGCAGGGGTGATGAACGACGAAAAGAACGCGCCGCGCCGCCCAAACGATGCCACAAGCGCCAACGCCAGCGCCGCGTTGCACAGCAGAAGCAGGAACCATACCCATGTGAGACGGCGGCAGTAGGTCTCGGCCCCTTCCGGCATTATGCCGCCTGATATGCGCTTTGCGAATTCAAGGCACAGCGGCGTGCGCCCGGGCAGGAGCGACCCGCCAAACATCATCGCGAAGACTGCGCTGAGCATACCGGGCAGCATCACATCATGCGGACTGCGGCCCCTGCGCCTCGATGTAGTCGGCAAGGGTCTTAACCGAATGGAATATCCGCCTGTTGTCGGCGGAGTTTGACGAAAACGTTATGCCGAACGCCTTCTTTACCGCCATTCCCAGTTCAAGGGCGTCGATGGAATCCAGACCAAGCCCCTCTCCGAAAAGCGGCACGTCGGTTTCTATGTCCGCCGGCGTAAGATCCTCAAGATCAAGTGCCGACACCACGATCTCCTTCAGCCTGCTTTCAATTTCGTCTCTGTTCATGTTGGTGCGAATTATACCATATATGGGGAACGGGGAATATGGTATAATTACGCGAAAATGGAGTGCCATATGAGCAACGCTGTAATCGAAGAGAAGAAGGCCAAACACGCTTCCATCCGGGCACTGGGATGCCTGGGGGACATCGTGCTGATGATCTGCCTGGGGCATGCGCTCCGCGAAGAAACCATGGTAAGCCTCCTTGCCTACATGATCATGCTTGCAATACCGGCCCTGATCGCAGGATATTTCCTGCTCAAGATCCCAGCCACCGCAAGATGGGCGACATGGGACATGTTCGTGCCGGTGGTGATCATCGGCTGCGCGCTCCTTGCCATCTTCTGCCCAATCAAGGTCGATGACGGGAATGGCGACAAGGAACCCGTAACCCCGCACGCCATCGGCGAGAACGTGGCGAAGAAGATTGTCCCGCCATCCTCCGGCAATCCCACGAACGGGGTCAGCGCCGCATCGACCAACGACATTCCGCACTGGCTCAAGACGCCGCCGCCCGGCATAAAGTACGTGCCGGCAAGCACAAACGCCGTAACCGTTGACGAGGCCCTTGCCGAACTTAACGAGCTGATCGGCCTCACGCCGGTGAAGGAGGAGGTTGCGCGCTTCGCAAAGTTCGTGCGCGTTGCGAAGCAGCGCATGGAGGCCGGACTAAAGGTGGCCCCGATCTCATACCACATGGTCTTCACCGGCAATCCAGGCACCGGCAAGACCACCGTCGCGCGGATCATGGCCAAGATCTACAAGGCGCTCGGCGTGGTGAAGAACGGACACCTCGTGGAGTGCGACCGCAGTGGACAGGTCCGGAATGGTAGGGCAGTACATCGGCCAGACAGCCATCAAGACGGCGAATGTGATCGACTTCGCGCTCGACGGCATCCTGTTCGTGGACGAGGCCTACTCGCTCGTCAACGGGCCGCAGGATTCCTTCGGCGACGAAGCGATCTCCACCCTCCTGAAGCGGATGGAGGACGACCGCGACCGGCTCGTTGTCATCGTGGCGGGCTACTCCCATGAAATGAAGAAGTTCATCGATGCCAACTCCGGCCTTGCATCGCGTTTCAGCCACTACATCGAGTTCCCGGACTACACGGTGAAGGAACTGGCGGCGATATTCCGCATGAACGCCAAAAAGAGCCAGTACACCCTCTCAGCCGACGTGGAGAAGTACCTTGAGGGCTACATTGGGATCCGAACCGCAAAGCGCGACAGGAAGTTCGGCAACGGCCGCTGGGTGAGGAACATCTTCGAGCGCGCGGTTGAACAGCAGGCCGTGCGCGTGGCCGACATCGCGAACCCAACGAAAGAGCAGCTGATGACCATAACCATGAAGGATGTGGGCATCAAGCTCAAGGATCCAAACGCGTCAGTCGAAGATTAGTTGAGCGCCGAGAGCCGCGCCGGATTAGTGCGTCCCGTCTGTCCCTTCCGACCCTTCACCTCTCAAACCGATCCCTTTTATGCGCAGCGTATCGCCAGCATCCTCAACCTCGAAAAGCGCCATGCGTTCGTTTGGCGTGTTGTTGGGCTGGTGAAGCGTCAGCATCAGGCGGCCATCGAACGTCTTGAAGATCATGCCATGCCCGCCATCCTTGCTGAAAAGAAGCTCGTCCTTCGACCACGGTCCGGCGAGTCTGCCGCCGGATGACTTGCGCACGAAGATGCAGTAGTCGGGATCCTTCTTGCCTTCGCGCTTCAGCGTGTTCGACCAGATCATGTAGAGCGCCCCGCACTTCGGCGAACGGTAGAGGAACGGGCCGTCGGTTATGACGCCTGCGTCCTTCATCGCCTCGGAGGCCTTGAACAGCGTCGTCGGCGCGGCGGTGAACGAGGCGAAGTCCGGCGCGAGCGGCGCGTAGCACATCCGCCCATCCTTCATCTGGCACCACTCATGGCAGAATACCATGTAGGGCTGGCCGTCCTCAACGTAAAGCGTACCGTCGAGCGTCATCCAGTCCTGCGGCGGAACAGGGCCGTTCTTGACTGGCTCGAAGGGACCCATCGGGCTCGCCGCCCTGTACACCCAGGTGCCTCGCGGCGAAACCATTTTCTCCCGTCCCGGAACGAGCGGCGCAATGGCGTACGCCCCCTGCTCCAGCGTCAGGGTCACGAAAAGATAATAGGAACCGTTGTACCTGTGCACCTCCGGCGCCCATACCTTCCTTACCGGCACATCGTCCGCGACGCGCATCACTTGCCGCTTGTCCGTCCAATGCTCAAGATCGGTGCTCATGCGCACGAACACGCCGCGTCCGGCATCCCACGGCTTAGACTCGTAGAGATAGTACACGCCACCGTCCGCCAGCACGAACGGGTCGCGGATGCGGAACTCCGACCTGGCAACCGTCGCCCCGGGGCTTGCGCCCTCAGACGAAACGCACCCCATCTGCAACAGAACGGAGGAAAACAAAACAAGAGCAAACAGCATTTTATTTTTCATGGTTTTCATTCTAAGGTTTTAAGCGTAGCGCATCTTTGATTTCTCGTTGACTTCAACTACGGCTCAACATAGACCAGACGGGCGATGCGGATTTCGTCCGGCTCCGACGAATCCTTGAAGAACTTCGGGCCGGTGAACTTGACGAGAGCCTTGATCTCGAACGTCTTTCCGTTCATGCCCGGCAGGCTTACGGGAAGCTGCACCGTCCATTTGCGCGTCGCATAGAGGTAGAAACTCCTCTCGGGCAACGTGACGCGGCCAAGACTATACCACTGGTAGCCAACGCCAATCGGCTTCTCCCATCTCCTTGACGCCACATTGCGCTTGCTGGCCGGATCATAGACACCAAGCTCGAACGGCAGGTCATAGTACCTGTCGCCGTCCGCCTTGACGCGTACGACCGTATCGCCGCCAGAAAGTGGATCGCCAATATCCGGGTCTTTCACAGAATCGACACATTTGCCGTCCTTAAGCGCGAACCCCTTGCTGCCCGCCGGGAAGTCGAAGAACGGCTTGTCGGAGACGCCTTCTTCCGGCGGATGCTTCGTGCCGAACCTTCGGCGTATCTCCGCCAGCCGCCCAAAGCTCGAATAGGCGCGCGCAACGCGCTTCTCGCGCTTGGCGTCTCCCCTCACGCCTTCCGCCGCCGCCTTGAAGATGCGCTCAACCTCGGCAAGGTCGTCGTCGGAAAGATAATTGAACTCGCCTAAAGTCGGGAACCACGTGATGAACGCCTTGCGTTCCCTGCGGCGACGGTCAATGAGGCGCCTCGCCTCCAGCACCTTCTCCCCCGCCGCGCCGTAGTAGCGCGACATGAAATCGTCTATGATTCCTTCGGCATCCTGATAGGGATTCTCCAGCGCCTTGCATTCCAGACGGAACTTGAGTTCGTACATGTCGGAACATTCGGGGAGCTCGTGCTCGATCAGGATGCCCTTCACGCTGTTGTCGGCATAGAACCGGTATTTTTCGAGCAGACTAAATTCGTTCGGGAACGGATACCCCTTCCCGTCGCCGAAGGTGATGCCGTATTCCCAGATGAAGAGGTTCGTCGTGAAACCTTTCCACGCCAGCACCTGGTCATGCATGAAACGGTTGTCCTCATCGAAGATGCCCGCCGCCATGTTCTGCCGCGTGTTGCACAGCTTCACGGCCACGTTGTCCGCCGCCCGGACGCCATTGGACGGCGCGGGTTCGGAATGGTAGTAGGCGAACGTGGAGAAAAGAAGGTTCGGATGCTTCTTCGCGGCTTTCTCGGCGATGGCGTTCACGAAATTGAGCTGTCGCCCGGAATGTCCGTACTTCGCCGTCGCCGCCACGCAGTTGGAACAGGTGCAGAAGCGCCTGTTGTCGTTCATCGAGATGTCGTAGATGCGCGGCGCGGGAACGCCCTTCGCCGTCGCATTCGCCTCGCCCTTCGCGATGAATTCCTCCAGACGGCGCGAAAACTCGTCCGTCAGCCCCGGACACGTCAGGCACATCTGCGCGACGCTCTGCCCACCCTTGCGCTCGCCGTTGACGAGCGCATACCATTCGGGATGCTCCTTGCCGTACCTGTCGAACGGCAGATACTTGTCCCATGTGTGGCAATGGTACGGCGGGCCGTACTCAAATCCGCCGCCCAGCTCCGCCGGGATGCGCGCATCGCCGTTGCCGTTGAGACGGTTTCGCACAGCAGTGCGCGGATCGGATTTCGTTGTGCGGTAGATGTCGCGGTACAGGAAGAACGGCCTGCCGCGCCGGTCGAGCGCACCGAACTTGAGCGGTTTCGCGGGCGGCACGTCCTCGTCGCCATCCATCCACCACCTGACTCCGCAGTCATCCTC
>CAMPAA010000170.1 GCA_946631345.1 uncultured Verrucomicrobiota bacterium | reverse complement strand
ATGCCGCACTCGAGCGGATCCTCCTCGTTCTCCAAAAGCACCAGGCGCGCCTCGCCGCCGTTGAAAAGCTTCGTGAACATCTTCTGGAAGTTCTCGTTCGCCTTCTCGAACGTGGACTTGAACATCTCGCCCGACTTCCCGTTCAGGTCGGTGATCAGTTCGAGTATCTGTGCCTTGGCGGCAAGAAGATCCGCCTCCTGCTCCTTCTCCTTCGTGTAGCGCTCCTCCAGCTCTCTGAACTCGTCGATTGCGACCATGTTCACCGGACCAAGCGCTGCGATCTTCGCGTTGATGTCGTTCACCTTCGCCTCCAGTTGCTCCGGCGGCGGAGGCTCGCCCTTGAACTCAGGGTCTGGTTCGCGCATGACCTGCTGCGCGTCAAGCCCGTATTCCTGGCTCAGGTGGTCGTAGAGGTTCTGGCGGAGCATCGTCGATTCGGTGGCTGCCACCTCAAGCCTGGACTTAGCCTCGCGCGCTCCGTCGAGCGCCACACGCTTCGCTGCTGTTGCGGCGTCGGCCTGGGCAAGTTTCTGGTTGAGCTCTTCGCGGCGGGTGCGTTCCGCGTCCGTCCTCGTCCGCACGTCGGCGAACTTCTCCTGCAGCGGCTCTAGCGAGGACTGCAGTTCCACCGTCTCGTCCGTCAGACGCGCTATCGACTCCTGATAGCCCTTGATGCCGTTCTCGCGGCCCTCCACCGTCTTTGCCAGTTCTCCCTTTCGGCGCTCCACGTCTTCGCGCTGGCGGCTCGTGAATTCAAGCTCGCTTTCCATCTGGCCGGCGGCAACGCGCTTTTCCGTGAGGTAGCGGCTCTTCTCGGCGTTAGCCGTCTCAAGCTCGATCAGCTCGTCCTGCTTGCGCGCCGTATCCTCCAGGAGTGCATCTCGCTTTGCGACAGTAGCCTCGAGCTCAGCGTTCAGCTCTTCCCTTTTCGCGTCACCGTCTGCGTTCGCCGTGAGCACGCTTTCCAGCTCTGCGCCAACGGTATCAAGCCGCGTTCGCAACTGGGCGGCATCGCGGTCGAGCGAGGTGTACTCGCCTTGCGCCTGCGCCGCCGCACGTCTTGCTTCAGAAAGCCTTTCCTGCAGGTTGCGCAGCTCCTCGGCGAGCCTGGCCGACTTATCCGCCGCCGTCGAAAGGGTCGTCTCCCCTTCCACTATCCGCTGCCTGAGCGCCTCAAACGCCTTCTGGGTTTCGGTGACGAGCAGCTTGCGGCTGAGCGGAGAGGCCGCCGCCGTGCCAGGCTGCCACACTTCGCAGGTGCCGTCGGCCCTGCGCACCACACCACTCTTCGACACGAACACCTGAGCCCCTTCCGGCGACATCGCAGGATCGTCCACCAGATAGACGTTGCCGATCAGCGCCTCCGCCGCGGGCCTGAACGATTCCTCGACCTGAACTCCGTCCAGAAGGCGCGGGATGTCCGTGCGGACATTCTCCGCTGGAACGCGCGTTGCCGCATCCACGCAGACCATGCGCGCACTACCGGCATCGCCCTTCACGAGCGCATCGATGGCGGCTGCGGCAGCAGCGGCATCCTTCACCACAACGGCGTCCAGCCAGCTGCGCAGCGCCGCCTCCAGCGCGATGCGGCAATCTGCCGGCGCATCGAAGCGGTCGGCCAGCGACCCGAGCACCGCACCGTCCGGCAGTCCAAGCTTTCCGTCAAGAAGAGCCTGCGCACCCGCTGAGAACGCCGCCGCCGCATCCTGCGCATCATTCAGGTAGTTCAGCTCCGCCTCCTTAGCCGCGGCCTCGGCCTGCATCCTGCCGAAGTTTGCGCGCAGATCGTCAACCTCGGCGCGGAAGGCGTCGGCCTCTGCGGCCTTGGCGCTTGCCGCCTCCGCCAGCTCGCTCTCCATGCCCTGTGCAGCGTCGAGACGGGCCTTGACCTCAGAAAGGTGAGCGTCTGAGGCTGCTACGGCTTCTTTGAGCTGCGTGGATTCCGCCGAAAGGCGCTCCTTCTTGAGGATCGCCTCACGAGCCGCGTACTCGAGGCGGGCGATCGTGTCGCGCACCTCTGCCGCATGCCGGTCGCAAACAGCCGATTCCGAGCGTGCCGACTGAAGCGCGAGGCGGAGAGCGTCGATCTTCTGCTGGGAAGCCTCGAACGCGGCCTGCGCGGCATCCAGCTCCGCCTGCGCGCTCTCTACTCCAGACTCCAGCAACGCCGCCTTCTGCTCCAGCGATTCCAGCTGCATTCCGGCCTCTTCGAGCAGCCGGCGCGCATCTTCGATCTCGCGCCCGTCCCGGTCGGAGAACGCACGGTACTCGGCTATGCGCTGGCTGTTGACCTCGATCATCTCCTGCGCTCGGCGGTATCCGGCTTCTGCGGCGGCGGCCTCGGAGGCGAGTGCGCCCAGCCGCTCCTCGACTGCATGTATGTCAAGGTGCAGCTGACGGCTCTCCTCCTCGGCGGCGGCTACGGCCTCGGTGCCCGCCGCTATCGCCTCGTCGGTCTCCACGCGCTTTGCGGCGTTCAGCTCGAGGGCCAGATCGAACGTGCGTATCTTGTTGCGCGACACGTAGATGTCCAGCCCTCGCACCTCGTCGCGAAGTTCCTTGTATCTCTGCGCCTTGCCGACCTGCCGCTGGAGCGATCCAATCTGCCGTTTCATTTCGCGCAGCACGTCTGCCTCGCGCAGTAGGTTCTGCTCCGTCTGCTCGATCTTGCGTATAGCCTCCTTGCGGTCGGCCTTGAACTTGGTGATGCCCGCCGCTTCCTCAAACACCGCGCGCCGGTCCTCTGGCTTCGACGAGAGGATCTGGTCGATCTGGCCCTGGGCCATGACCGAGTAGGACGTGGTGCCTATGCCCGTGCCCATGAAGAGCCGCTTCACGTCCTTCAGCCCGCACCGCACCTTGTTGATGAAATACTCGCCGCTTCCGTCACGGTACACTCGCCGCGTTACTGTCACTTCGTCGTACTCCGTGCCAAGCTCCTTCTCGCAGTCGGCGAACATGATTGACACTTCGCAGAGGTTGAGCGGCTTGCGGGTGTCGGTGCCGTTGAACACCACGTCCGCAAGCTTCGTGCATCGGAGCGCTGTTGGACGCTGCTCTCCCAACACCCAGCGGATGGCGTCCGAAACGTTCGACTTGCCGCAGCCGTTCGGTCCGACGATTGCGATCATGCCCGGCTCGAATGTGAGCCGGGTCTTGTCGGCGAAGCTCTTGAAGCCGACGATGTCAAGTTGCTTGAGATACACGCGTTGCTCTTCCCGAATGTTCTTTTTATGGGCGTATTTTACCAAAACGCACCTTCGCAATCAAGCGGCAACGATGATTCGCCAATACCCTATCCTTGAAAATCTGGAATAGGGGTGTTATTTCCGTCGCCTGTTCCATGCGTGGGCGTTTTTTGATATAATAAGCGGCAATATGAAACGAGTGGCAGAGATTGTCCTTTCGGCTTGCATCGCTTTGCTGGCCGGGTGCTACAGCATGGATGTGGCGACAACACGTTCGCTGGAGGAATCGTCCCTTTCGCCGGATGATGGCAGCCCCATGGAGCACGTGGTCGTGTCCAACTACGGATGGTTTCTGTTCAACTGGATTCCGATCGCCTGCGGCAACGCCACGCCCGGTGCGTCCTTCCCCTGGAAGTTCTTCTCCAACCAGGTGACCTCCACCCTCCTGCACGACCGCATGATGGCCCATGCCGCCGCCCTCAACGCCGACGTGAAGGATCTAGCGTTCTTCCGCGACGAGAAGGTCATCTTCGACCTCCCGGGCACAGACTTCCCCGTCCCGATACCGTACATTCTCTGCTACAAGGAGATACAGTTCTCCGGCACGCTCACCAAACGGCGCATCTCCATGCCCCCGGATGACGCCAAACGCAGGAAGGCCATTGACGAAATGATCCAGATGCTTGATCGACTGGATCCAGAGGAGGTCGAGAAATGAGTCTGCTCCGCATCATGGTGACTGTCGCGCTTGCGTGTCTTGCGTGTTCCGGATGCGCAACGATCAACCGCGCCGAAGACTATCACGGCATGGGCATCGAGAACGGCGAACCCCCGCTCGCGACCGTCGAGATCGAGAACACCGGATGGCTGCTGCTGAAGTTCATCCCGCTCGGCAGCGGCGACCCTGCGCAGCCGAACCGCAAGACATGCCGTTTCTTCAGGAACACCGTCACACTCCAGAACAACCTTGAAATGCTCGAGGACGAGATGGAGCGCATAGGCGCGAAGCGCGTGGCGAATCTCACCAGCCGAAAGACCGACGAGAGCGTGTTCGTCATACTCTTCACCCGCAGGGCGTACCACACCAGCGCGGTGCTGCTTAAATAGGAACAGACATGCGAATCACAAGATCAGTCCAGAGGCTTGAAGCTTACACGCCGGGAGAGCAGCCCAAGGCGAAATGCGTGGTTAAGCTCAACACGAACGAAAACCCCTATCCTCCATCCCCCAAGTGCGCCGCCGCACTGAACGGGTTCGACCTCGACCGGCTGCGCCGCTATCCAGACCCTGTCTTTGCCGCGTTGAGGGCGCGGCTTGCGAAGATTTGGCGCACTTCACCGGAGCGCATCTTCATCGGCAACGGCTCGGACGAGGTGCTCTCTCTCGCCGCACGCGCGTTCGTGGAGGATGACGAAGCCATCGGTTCGCTCGATCCGTCCTATTCCCTGTACAAGACGCTTGCCGCCATACGCGATGTGCGGTTCATCCCCACTCCGCTCGACGGCGACTTCACATGGAACGGCAGGATAGTCGCGCGTTCCGGCGGAACGGCGGTCTCGATGTTCCTGCTCACCAACCCGAACGCGCCGACCGGAGTGCTCTCCGATCCGGCGACCGTCGCCGCCGCCGCCCAACGCTTCAAGGGCGTGATGCTCGTGGACGAGGCCTACGCGGACTTCTCCCGCACCAACTGCGTGCCGCTGGCGACTGCGGCGGACAACCGTAACGTGATCGTGATGCGCACGCTCTCCAAGTCCTTCTCCCTTGCCGGTCTGCGTCTCGGCTACTGCATCGGGCCGGAAGACCTCATAGCCGCGCTGTACAAGGTCAAGGATTCCTACAACGTGGACGCTCTTGCGCAGTCCGTGGCGCTTGCCGCGCTCAACGACATGAAGTGGATGCGCGCAAACGTCGCCAAGGTCCGCAGAACCCGTGCGCGCGTGGCGAAGGAACTCGCAAAGCGCGGGTGGGACGTGCTGCCGTCGGAATCGAACTTCCTGTTCGCGCGCCCTGCGCACCGACCGGCATCCTGGCTTTTTGCGGCGCTGCGGGAACGGAACATCTTCGTGCGCTACTTCAAGGGTCCGCGCACAGGCGACCGGCTGCGCATCACCGTCGGAACAGATTCCGAAATGGCAGCCCTTCTCGCCGCCCTCGCCGAGCTTGACCGCCGCTGATGGCGCGCCCGCAGGCCCGTTAGCGTAACGTGAACACCGTTCCCATTGGCCGGACTATCTTCACTCCTGACTGTGAGGCGGCGACCACCCATCCGTTCGGGAGTGTGGTCGGCGATAGCGCAGGCACGCCGCTTGCGGTGCCCCCTGTCACGGAAACAAGCGTGTAGCGGCGGCTCGTTGCGGGATCGAGCCTGTCAAGGTCGCCTGTGATGGTGAGTGTCGCCTGCGAGAGATCGATGTCGCCCGTGAACGGCACAACGTTGCAGGCAAGTATGTCTTCCACGTCGATCGTGAAGTCCTGCGCGCCGGGCAGAACCACATTCTCGGTGTTGGACAGCTTGCCGCCGCCAACGCCGTAGATTACGCGCGCCACCTCGCCAGTCTTCCCGTTGAAGTCGAGGATGCCGCCGCCTGAGAGCGTAATCTCGGTACCTGCGGGTATTGCCCAGTCGCTTCCGGCCAGAAGCTTGCCGCCCTCCACCTTCGTGTAGTTCGCCCATGTGTTCGTGGCGTTGAGGGTCAAAGTGCCCGCCCCGCGCTTCGCGAATCCGCCCGGCGTGTTTGCTCCCACGGTGATTGAGTCGTTGGTAAGAGTCTTAGACCATATCTCGCCAATGGTCAGCGAAACCGTCACCTTACCCTGCGTGTAGCCGCAGCCGTGCGACGTGACGTGCACGCCCTTGAGGGTGCGCGTCTTGGGATCCCAGTCCGCGACTGCCGTCGCGCCGTATCCGGCGCCGTCTCCGGCATTGTCGATGACCACTCGCGGCGCGCCGATGAGGTCCTCCACTTCGCCGCCGAGGTCTATCGACATTATGCCGTTGCCGTCTGCGCCCTCGAAAGGCACTTCGGCGATCTGGATGATGTCCTTGCCGTTGGAATCGAGCGTCATGCCATTCTCGTACACGATGATCCGCGAGAAGCGGTTTGTGGCATTTACGCCAAACATCCCGGAGTCGCTCCAGTTGGGATGCCGCTTGATTACGCCTCCGTTAACGTTCAGGACGAACGGCTGCACCTGCGTGGCGTTGTTGAGCAGGGCGCGGTCGTACAGGTGGATTTTCCCGAACTGGAGCGTGCCGCCATGGTTGACGTTGATCCTGATGCTGTAGTTGGCATTGTTCGCTCCATAGATGTTGCCGCTGTCGGAGCTCATGAGCAGATTGGCGCCGGCGCCATCCACGGTGGCGATGCCGGTGCATCCCGATCCTTGGCAGAACCGCATATAGCTCGGTATCCGCCACGTACCGTTTGTGATGTAGAGCGTGCCTCTGCCGTTGTTGCACGGAGCCAAATCGAGGGAACTGTTGAAATTCGCCTCTCCGCCATAGACGTGGACAACGCCTACGCCGTAGTTCGCTATGGTGAGCCCGTTGCCGCCCAAGGTTCCGCCGGACTGCTCCAGATAACCGTGGCTTCGCCCCCCCGCACCTATGTTGGACGCAAGGTGCGACGATCCGTTCCGTGGTATGTAGAGCGACCCGCCATTGCCGAGATACACTGCGCCTACTCCGTTGCCTTCATTCGCACCACCGCCGCCGCCGTTGCCGCCTCCGCCGACAACGACCTTGTTGGAGACAGTGC
>CAMPAA010000169.1 GCA_946631345.1 uncultured Verrucomicrobiota bacterium | reverse complement strand
CCGCCGGTATCCAGGCGGCTCGTTGGTGGCCACGTTGTAGCCGACGGGGTAGCGAGGCCGCGTGGTCGTCTCCACATATCCCACGACCGACACCTTCACCGCCTCTGCGGGAAGGTACGTGCCCTTCGACATGCGCTTCCAGAACGGCACCTTGAGCTTCAGCGGCGACACCCTCACGCACACCCCCTCAAGGTCGCCGCCGGTCGGCGTGACCAGAATCTGCAGCGCCTCGCTCTCGTTGCGCGCAAGCCGCAGGGAGAGGTTCTTCGGCCCCTTCGCCGCGAACGTGTCCCTCGGACGCACTCCGTCCATCGACGACGCCTGCCCCACGAGGAACCCGTCGGGCCGCAGCCCCGCCTCCAGGTTCTCCTTCTCCAGCGAAGCGAGGAACGCGCGCCGCCGCGCGGACCTCTCCGCGTCGTACTCCGCACGCCCGGCGCGGAGCGCGGCGGCGCTGCGCGCATCGAACTTAGGCGCGGGCGGCAGAGGCTCTCCGGGCTTGAGCAGGGTGAAGCGGTCGAAGAACACGTTCAGCGACTGCGGGCGGTGCGAGTAGATGTGCATCCGCGCGATGTTGGTGGGCGATGTCGTGTTGGGCCAGTACCTGAGATCGACCACCCACTGCACGCTGCTCCACGCCGGAACGGCCATGCTGCGGTTGAGCCCCACGTTGTCCACCTTGCCGGTAGGCCCGGCGATGCTTAGGCCCAGCGTGTCGCCGTCGTCGCCGAGGTTCGTCACGTCGAACACGAAGCGGTCGTAGCCGCTCCAGTCGTTCTTGGGTATCTTGAGCGTGAACGCCGGCCAGTCGTAGTCGCCCGCCTTCCATGGATTCGCCGCGAGGCGGAACGCCGTCTCACCGCCCGTCGCGCACATGTTCGTCACGCCGAAGCGGTACGTCGCCCTGTTGAGGCGCGGAGCGGCCCTGCGCTCCGCGTCCGTCTCGAAGTCGATGATCGTGGTCGCCGCCGAAGCGACGCCCGCCTCCAAGACGAACAGAATCGTAAGCCCCAGTCCCGCCAGTCCAACCTGTTCAACGCGCACCATGATTCGGCTCCCTTTTTGATCGCTAAAAACCACCCTCAAACTCAAATGACCGCTGCGACACGATCCGGTATGAATTCCGGAATGATTTCCTTGATCTTCGCCCATATCCCGCCAGATGCGACGCCGAGATCATAATTGGCCTGAAGGTTCAGCCAAAACTGCGGCTCCATCTTGAAATACCGGCCTAGCCGCAATGCAGTATCCGCCGTGATGGACCGCTTTCCTCGCACAATGGCATTGATGCGGGGTGCGGGGACGTGCAGATCCTGCGCAAGACGCGTCTGGCTTATGCCTAACGGAACAAGAAACTCCTCCTGTAGTATCTCGCCCGGATGAATCAAGTTCTTGACACGCATATAATCCTCCTCAATGATAGTCCACGATTTCGACGTCCTCGGCATTGGTTCCGCTCCAGCGGAAGCAAACGCGCCATTGGTCGTTGATGCGAATGCTCCATTGCCCGTCTCTGTCTCCATGCAGCTGCTCAAGCCTGTTGCCCGGCGGAACCTTAAGCGTTTCGATTTTTGTTGCCGCCGCAAGCATGTCAAGCTTCCGCAGGGCGACACGGGCGATCGAAGCGAACCTCCGATTCGAGCCCGTCTCGTACAGCGCTTGAACGTCCTTGCCCTTGAAAGAAGAAATCATGCGTACAGTATATTACGCCTCGCGTAATATGTCAAGTGCGTGCATGGAATGGCACGTATTCCTGATTTGGCGGGGGACACGAAGCTTTTTGACATAATCACCATCCGCAAACCTCCAACCGACTACCTTATCGAAAGCGCCGAGCCAACCGGCATTATCCAGCACTGGTAGCAGCCGATATCCGCCTTCCCGTCGCGCAGGCGCGGATTCCCTGCAAGGTCGGTGCCGTCCGCCATCCGGGCTTCCACGCCGAGGAGCCGCATTTCGGCATAGGCGGCAAGATGCGGCGCAAGCAGGCGGAATTTGCGGCAAATGCTACGCATCGTAGTCGCAGACCGACCCGCCGATGGATTCACGGAGTATCGAGTCGCCCGGAATCGCGGAGAGGTCGGATACCGGCGTGACCGTGTCCAGCACGGCCAGCAGCCGCCTTATCTCGACGCTTTCGCGTCCGCCAAGGTACGGCACGGCCCGCATGACCGGCTCCAGGATCGGCTTCATTACAGCCAACTCGTAGTCGAGGGCCGTGTTGAACACGGAGTCCGCAAAGCCACGGTACGGGTTGATCCACTGCATTTCGCCGGCGGATACCTTCTCCCACATGAGTATGGTCTTCTCTGGCGACATGTCGCGGTACGTCTTGTCGCGCACGATGCGCCGCATCAGCCGCGCATCCTCGAAGTACAGCCATCCGCCGCAGTCCGCCACGAGCTGCGTAAGGGTGTTCACGTACACGCGGTACTTCAGCTCTTCGCCAACGTCCTCGGTGAGCTTCGGGTTGAGTGCATGTATGCCTTCAAGCACCACCACCACGTTCGGCGGCGGATTGAAGGTCTCCGGGTCGTCAAAGCCCTCATGCGTAACGAAGTCGAACTTGCGGCGGTGGAGCGGCTCTCCCGCGAATATCTTGAGGAGGTCCTCGGAAAGCCGCCTGCGGTCGACAGCATCGAAATGCTCGTAGTCGAGATTGCCCTCCGCGTCGCGCGGATTGCGTGCGTCGCCCACGAAATAGTCGTCGGTGGAGATGCGCAGCGAAGTAAGCCCGTTGGCCTCCAGCGCCCGGCAAAGGCGGATTGCGGTTGTCGTCTTCCCGGCGGCGGAAGGCCCCGCCTCCAGCACAAGCCTCACCGCAGGCACGCGCGATGCGACGAGCTCTGCGATCCGGCTGATGCGGTCAGAATGCAGCCGCTCGCACTTTGCGACAAGCGCGGGGAAGCCGCCGGACGCGATCACCTCGTTAAGCTCCGACACAGCGCGCAGATGCGGGTTTTCCTTGGTCATGTCCTGAACTCCTCCGAAGTGCGCCTTCCGCCGTCGAGGGCGGGATGCCTGTGCGCCCAGACCGCCTGTCTCGCCACGCCCAGCAGCAGGGCGGCGTCATCCTTCGTCACAACGCCGCGCGAGAACACGCGGTGGATGCCCTGCATCATGTGGTCGGCCTTCTGCTCATCCATGTAGCCGATGTCCTCCAGCATCTCACGCCACATCTTCATGAGCTGCATCTTCTGACCCTGCGGCGCGGGCGGAGCCTTCTCGTGCGGCGGCTGGTAGCGGCCCGTAGCGGTGAACAGCTCGTAGCAGGTGATCAGGACCGCCTGGGCGAGGTTTATCGAGGTGTATCCCTCATCCACGGGTATGCGGATGAGATGGGTGCACTGCGCCACCTCCTCGTTGAGCAGCCCCTTGTCCTCGCGCCCGAACACAACCGCCACCGGGCCTGTCGCCGCGAGAGCGAGAATGTCGGCGGCGCAGTCGCGGGGAGCCCGCACGTGCTGGCGGTACAGCCCGCCGCGCGCGGTGGTGCCCACCACCGCCACGCAATCCGCAACGGCCTCCTCGAACGTTGCGAACTCCTCGCGGTTCTCGATGAGCTCGGTCGCGTGGACTGCAAGCCTGTTCCCCTCCTCCCAGCTGTTCTGCAGATTGGGCGCGGCCAGCCTGAGACGGCGGATTCCCATGTTCGCCATCGCGCGGCACGCGCTCCCCACGTTGCCCGTGTACAGCGTACCTACGAGCACGATCCGGATGTTGTCGAGCGGGTTTTGCGTTTCCTGTTCCATAAAGGTTCTGTCTCCGATGCCTTCCATGCATCAAAAGAGGAGCGGATTATACCACATTATCGGCAGCAGAGCGCCAGTTCGTCCACGCTGCGGCATATCTTCACCGTCGGCCAGAGCCGTCGCCATGCCGGCTCCTGGCACCAGTAGGACAGCAGCTCCTTCATCCTCCCCAGCACGGGGGCATCGCCGCACAGCTCACGCATGGAGGCTTCGCGGTAGCGCAACAGAAGTTCACGCGCATCGGCGCGGTTCGCCAGCGCCCGGATGAAACGGCGCCCCACCATAAGTCCGCCTGCGGGTGCCGGATCCGAAATGTCGGCATCGCCGTTGTACATGACCGGCACCTTTGCCGCCGCCGCCACCGCCTCGAACGCGCTGCGGTCCGCTTCCCCTTCGTACATCTGTACCGCCGTGCGCGCATGGACCGTGAGCACCGCCAGCGGGTAGCGGTCGATGACCGGCATAAGGCCGAAAAGCTCGTCCGGATGCACCAGCCCCAGACGCGTCTTGAGCGAGAACCCGCCCGCCCCCATCTCGTCGCAGCCGGCTTCGAGCATCCTGTCGAGGGCGTCCGGCGTGCGCAGAAGGCCCGAACCGCGCCCCTTGCGGCGGATCATGGGGAACGGGCATCCGGCGTTCAGGTCAACGCGTGAATAGCCGAGATCCTTCGCCGCCTTGCACCATTCGCGCAAGGCTGACGGATCCTTTCCGATCACCTGCGGCACCAGCTCCAAGCCAGAATTGTCTCCGCCATCGTCTGGAAGTATGTCGGCGAAAAGCCGCTTCGAGAACCGAAAACCGGCGTTCGCC
This sequence comes from uncultured Verrucomicrobiota bacterium, assembly GCA_946631345.1. Lineage (GTDB taxonomy): Bacteria > Verrucomicrobiota > Kiritimatiellia > RFP12 > UBA1067 > UBA1731. The sequence goes on along the minus strand of CAMPAA010000169.1, from coordinate 2,439 downwards.
GGGATGAACGGAGCGTACATCCCGACAAATCCCGCCTCGCGGATCGCCGCGCCAAAGACGGCGCGGAACGTCCGTATGGTAACGCCCCGTAGAGGCGCCAGCCACAGCCCATGAACATGACTTTCCATGCCGCAGATTATACCACAGCCCCACAGCCGTTTTTTTGGTATAATGCGCACATGTTTCTTTCTGTAGTCATACCTACGCTGAACTCGGAAAAGACGCTTGATGCATGTCTGGCGGCGATCCGTTCGCAGACCATGCCGCGCACCGCCTACGAGATCGTGGTCGCAGACGCCGGTTCATCTGACCGCACGCTCGACATCGCCCGTGCGCATGGCGTGGAGACCATCACCGGAAATCCCCTGAAGACAGGCGAGGCCGGCAAGGCCGCCGGCATCAAGGCGGCGAAAGGCGACCTGATCGCTCTCGTCGATTCCGACAACATCCTCCCCGATCCAGGATGGATCGAACGCATGACAGCCCCCTTCTCGGACCCGGATATAATCGCCACCGAGCCGCTCGAATACACATGCCGCCGAGACGATCCGGCGCTCACGCGCTACTTCGCCCTTCTGGGCATGAACGACCCCATCTGCCTCTTCACAGGAAACTACGACCGCACCTCCGCCGTCACCGGACGCTGGACGGAGCTTCCCGTGGCGCAGGAGGACTGTGGCGGGTACATCAAGCTTCGGCTTGGCGAGAACGCCCTCCCGACAATCGGCGCAAACGGGTTCGTCTTCCGCCGCACTCTCCTTGACGGCGTGAAATGGGAGCCGTACCTCTTTGACATCGACATACTCTACGATCGCATCCGCAGGGAAGGTTCGGTAACCGTCGCAAAGGTGAAGACGGGCATCGTGCACCTCTACTGCGCGCGGCTTGCGGACTTCGCGCGGAAGCAGAGGAGGCGCATTCGCGACTTCCTGTACTTTGCCCAGGAGAAGGAACGCATCTATCCGTGGGACAGGCAGCGCAAGGCAGGCATAGTCCTCTTCTGCCTGGCTACCGTGCTGGTGCTGCCCCTGCTCTGGCAGATGGCAAAGGGCGCATTCCGCCGCCCGGACCGCGCATGGCTCTACCATGTGCCGGTGTGCTGGATCACGCTATGGGTGTACGGAATCGGCACCCTTTCACGGCTTCTTGGCGGACGGCAGGCGCCCGTTGACAGGTCCTCTTGGCAAAAACAGTGAAAAGTGAGATAATACACGCCCATGGAAAGCAACCTAGATTTTTCAGTTTCGTCATACCTCCTTCCGCACATCAACAAGGAAGGCAAGCGTTTCGGTCTCATCGCGGTCGGCATTGCGGTGGCGGCGATGGTCGCGGCCGCATTCCTCCACAGCTCGGTTCTGGGCGCGCTGGTGCTGCCGCTATGGCTGCTCGCCTACGGAGTGTTCCTGTTCTTCAGGGATCCTGAGCGCGTGCCGCCCACCAACGACCCCAAGGCCGTGCTTTCGCCGGCGGACGGCAAGGTGTGCCTCATCCAGGAGGTTCCGCTGCCGGAGGAGCTGAAGCCCGAGGATAAGAGCCTCGATGAATGGAATGCCGAGCTTTTCACCCGCGTTAGCGTGTTCATGAGCGTGCTGAACGTCCATGTGAACCGCATGCCGACGGCGGGCACGATTGCGCGAAAGGCGTATGTGCCGGGCAAGTTCCTCAACGCTTCGCTCGACAAGGCATCCAAGGACAACGAGCGCTGCGCATATCTCATCGAGACTGCGGATGGCGCGCGCTACGGCGTTGTGCAGATCGCCGGGCTCGTCGCCAAACGGATAGTTCCGTTCGTTGAGGAGGGCTCGGTGCTTGGGCAGGCGGAGCGATTCGGCCTCATCCGGTTCGGGTCGCGGCTCGACGTTTACCTCCCGAAGGGAGTCAAACCGGAGGTGCGCCTCGGCCAGATAATGGTCGCCGGCGAGACAGTGCTCGGCCATCTGGCATGACGGGCCGCCGCAGGCAAATGGGAAAGGAGATACCAGCTTATGTCACGCTTCAGACTGCGCGGTAGAAGGCGACGCCCAAGAGTGCCACGTCCAGACCGCATACCGCTGCGGGCGATAGTTCCAAACCTCATAACCTCGCTCGCCGCGTGCGCCGGCATAACCTCGATATCCCTCTCGTCCGAGGGGCGATACCTGCCAGCCCTCTGGGCCCTTCTTGTCGCCTGCATCTGCGATGGCATGGATGGGCGCGTCGCACGGCTCCTGAAGGCCAGCTCCAAGCTCGGCGCGGAGCTTGATTCGCTGGCGGACTTCGTGAACTTCGGCGTCGCTCCGGCGATGTTCATGTACTTCTGGCTTACGGGCGGCCCTCTGCACGACGGCGTGTCGCACACTCTCGTTCGCTTCACTCTCGGCGCGGCCCTCTTCTACGCGATGTGCGACTGCTTCCGGCTCGCGCGGTTCAACACTATGCTGGAGCAGCCGACTCTCCCGT
>CAMPAA010000168.1 GCA_946631345.1 uncultured Verrucomicrobiota bacterium | reverse complement strand
ACAGAGCCCGTCCCTCCCTGATGCAAATCAAACCCTTTAATCGCTGGAAAATGGCCCTGCCATTTTGCGCCGTTTCCATGAAACACGAACCTCGGTTTTATGGTACAATACGGGGCGATGGAGATGGAAGAGACAGAGGCTGCCGGGAGGTGGCGCAGAATCCGCCGGTTCCTGTCGCATGACAGCGGGCCGTTTGCGCAGTTCGTGAAGTACGGCGTGATCGGAGTTATGGCGACGTGTGTGCAGACGGTTGTGTTCTACGTCATGGCGGCGACATGCCTGAAATGCCTCACCGCAGACGATTTCGCGGTGCGGTTTCTTGGTCTGCCGTCTGTCGCTTTCACCGGCGAGGAGGCGTGGTATGCGTCGCGCGGGATGCTGGCCGCCGCCGCAACGGCGGTCGGATTCGTGCTGGCAAACATCTTCTGCTGGCTGATGAACCGCTGGTTCGTGTTCCGCCCCGGGAAGTTCCGCTGGCATGTTGAGCTGGCCATGTTCTTCGGGGCGTCCACGGCTGCCACGCTCATCGCGCTCGGGGTGATGAAGGTGTTGATAGACCAGTTCGGGCTGATGACCACGCTCGCGGTGGTGGTAGAGGTGGTCGTGTCGTTTTTCGTGAACTTTTTCATTCGCAAGTTCGTCATCTTCAAGGGGTGACGGCATAACACAACACGGGCGGGAAGAGTCCGCCGTTCAAAAGGAGAGACCATGAAAAGACTGATGATGGCTTTGGCGCTGGCTGGCACGGCGCTGTGCGTGGCGCAGGATGCGCCGTCAGGGGCGGAGAGGATGCGTCGGCGGAAGGATGCGGCGAGCCAAGTCCGCGAGCGGCGTTCGCCCGCAATGATCGGGCGCAGCCGCGTGACGAGCTTCGGCCGGCTCGCCGACGGGCGCGAGACGAAACTCTACCGTCTGCAGGGGATGGGTGGCCTGATCCTCGACATCTCGGACTACGGCGGGCGCCTGGTGAGGTGCTATGCCCCCGACCGCCACGGCAATCTGGCGGATGTCACCCTCGGATGGAACACGGCTGCGGAGTACGAGAAGTACGGCTTCTCCGCCGGTACGCTGATCGGACGCTACGGAAACCGCATTGCCGACGGCAAGTTCACTCTTGACGGCAAGGAGTACAAACTCCCCATCAACGAGGATAAGGCCGCCCGCCACTGCAACCTCCACAGCGGACCGGAAGGATGGGACAAGAAAGTATGGAAGGTGAAGCCCGTGCGCCATGGGCCTGTGCAGGGGCTTGAACTCACCTATGTGTCGCAGGATGGCGAGATGGGCTTCCCCGGAACCGTCACATGCACGGTCACATACAAGGTTCTGCCGAACAACGTGTGGACCATCGACTACGAGGCGACCACCGACAAGCCGACCGTGCTCAACCTCACACACCACTCATACTGGAACCTCGCCGGCGAATCGAGCGGTAACGTGCTGGGGCAGGAGCTTCAGATATTTGCCGATTCCTACACGCAGACGACCGCAGGGCTCATTCCCACCAAGGACGCCCCCGTCGCCGGTACAGGCTTCGACTTCACGTCGATGCGCCAGATCGGCGCAAAGGCCGACCTGATGAAGGCCGACTCGTCTCTCGCGCCCATGGACAACTGGTACGACCACAATTTCGTGCTGCGCGGCGAGGTCGGCAAGCTCAAGCAGGCCGTCGCCATGCGCGATCCAGTCTCCGGACGCACTCTCGAGATATGGACGACCGAGCCTTGCATGCAGATGTACGGCGCGCAGAACATGTCATCCGAGCTTCCCGCCAAGGCGGCCGGAAAGTCGCTTTGCCAGTATGCAGGCGTCGCGCTTGAGACGCAGCACTATCCCGACTCTCCGAACCATCCCGAGTTCCCGTCCACGGTGCTTCGGCCCGGCGAGACGTTCCGCTCGCACACGGAATACCGGTTCGGCGTGGCGAAGTGACCCATGAACGTCGTAGTATGCATCAAGCAGGTTCCTGACACCACAAACGTCAGGATCAACCCGGAAACGAACACGCTGATGCGCGAAGGGGTGGAGTCGATTCTCAACCCCTTTGACGAGTATGCCCTTGAACAGGGGCTGCGCCTCAGGGACGAATGTGGGGCGCGGCTCACAGCCGTTTCGATGGGGCCGCCACAGGCTACGGCTGTGCTGCGCGAGGCTCTCGCGCGCGGAGCCGATGATGCCGTTCTCGTGTCGAGCAGGGCTTTCGGCGGCGCCGACACGCTGGCGACGAGCTACACGCTGGCTCAGGCCATCCGCAAGGCGTGCGGCGGAACGCCGGATCTCGTGCTTTTCGGCAAGCAGGCGATAGACGGCGACACCGCGCAGGTAGGGCCGGGCGTGTCGGAGTTCCTGGGCGTGCCGCTGGTGACGTATGTGCGCAGGCTGACTGTGGCGGATGGGGCGTTCCGCGCCGAAACCGTGATGGACGATGGCGTTGTCACCGTCGAAGGGCGGCTGCCCGCCGTGATGACGGTGCTGAAGGAGGCGGATGCGCCGCGCTATGCACCGCTGGCCGGAGCAATCCGCGCAGCAAAGGCTCAGGTCGCCGTGCTGAACGAGAAGGATATCGTCGCCGATCCGGTTAAGATCGGGCTGAAGGGCTCGCCGACCAAGGTCGTCACGATCTTTCCGCCGCCGGTCAGGGGGGGAGGCGAGAAGGTGGTCGCCTCCGGCGACAAGGCGGCAGAGACGATACTGGAGTTTCTTGGAAGGAAAGGTCTGGTGAAGCATGGCTGACGCTCCCGTCTCCATCGACGCGAAGAAATGTGTTGGCTGCGGCAAGTGCGTGACGGGCTGCGGCTTCGGCGCGCTGTCCCTCCGCGACGCCCCGGACGCGAACAAGCTCGGTCGCCTCGCAGAGGTTGACGCCGCCGCATGCAAGGCGTGCTACGCCTGCGTGGGGGCGTGCCCGTTCAAGGCCATCTCCGAGGTGAAGGGCGAGGTCTTCGGCACCGAAGGACTGGATGGATACCGCGACATATGGGTGTTCGCGGAGCAGACCGGAGGCCGGATAGCGGAGGTCGTGTTCGAGCTGCTCACCAAGGCTCGCGAACTCAAGGCGCAGCGTGGCGGCGGATGCCGGGTGTGCGCCGTTCTGCTTGGAAGCGGTCTGCCGCCGTTCGTGGATGGCGAACTCGCCGCATACGGCGCGGACGTGATCTACAGGGTGGACGATCCGGCGCTCGCCGAATACGAGGCGAACGTGTACGTGGACGCGGTGGCTCAGCTTGTCGCAAAGCACCGGCCCGAGGTGATCCTCGCCGGAGCGACGGCAATAGGCCGCGCATTCTTCGCTCGCGTTGCGGTGAAGGTGCGCACGGGACTCACGGCGGACTGCACGGCGCTCAAGATCGAGGAGACGCGCAACCGGGACACAGGCGCGATGCAGATGCTCCTCCATCAGACGCGTCCGGCGTTCGGCGGCAACATCATGGCGACTATCATGACGCCGAACCACCGGCCGCAGATGGCGACGGTGCGCCCGAAGGTCTTCAGGAAGAAGGCGATGGAGGGCGGGGCGGCGAACTGCCAGACCATAGCCGAGGCGCTGAAGCTGATCGCTCCGCTCACGCGCGCCGTGAAGAGGGAGCCGTTCGCGGATGGCACGGACATCGCGGCGGCGGAGATACTTGTATCAGGCGGCAGGGGAATGAAGAAGGCGGAGAACTTCGCCATGCTCGAACAGCTCGCAGCGCGGCTTGGCGGCGAGGTCGCCGCTTCCCGCGCGGCGGTAGACGCCGGCTGGGTTAGGCCTTCGCGCCAGGTCGGACAGACCGGCAAGACCGTCGCACCGCGCCTCTACCTGTGCTTCGGCATCTCCGGCGCCATCCAGCATCTCGAGGGTATACGCGGCGCGGATACGATAATCGCGGTGAACTCTGATCCCAACGCGCCGATCTTCGGCGTGGCCGACCTCGGAATCGTGGGCGACGCCCTTGAGATAGTGCCGGCGCTCATCCGGCTCTTGCCCGCGCGGGGATGATGTGGTAAAATCGCGCCATTGTTTTGAATGAACCAAGGAGGACAGAAGACATGAAGAGACTCGTAATAGCCGCAGCCGTCACCGCAGCAGCCTGCGTATTCGCGGCGGAGAAGGTGGCAATAAAGTTTGTGCTGCCGCCGCCCCACTCCAGCGGCACGCCGAAGGAGATCAAGAGTGACAACCTTGAGCCGGACCCCGGCCCCGGCAAGTACCGTCCGCCGATCATGGTGCCGGCAGGGTTCGACAAAAAGCTGACGACGGAGGATACCAAGGTCACCACGTCCGAGGAGGCGGTTACAGGCGAGAACGAATATGTGGTCGACGGCGACAAGACGCCCGACGCCACCTGCATGCTCCAGCTGCCGGGCGGCGTTCAGTGGGTGCAGCTCGACCTTGGCGCGGAGAAGACCGTGTCCGCCGTGTGCGTGTGGCACGACCAGGGTGACGACCGCGTGTACAAGGACGTCATCGTGCAGCTCTCCAACGACGAGAAGTTCAAGGAAGGCGTTACTACAATCTTCAACAACGACCACGACAACTCCTCGAAGGTAGCCAAGGGCGCGGATAAGGAATACCGCGAGCGTAACGATGGCCGCCCGATCGACGGCAAGCTCACCAAGGCGCGCTATGTGCGCTGCTACTCCAACGGTTCGTCGTCCGAGCCGGTCAACAACTACATCGAGATCGAAGTGTTCGGCAAGTGAACATACGCTCCATAGCGTTGGAGTTCTGCGGGCGCGGCGGCAAGCGATTGCGGCCGCGTCTTTGCAGAGCGGCGTTCGATGCGGCTGGCGGCGATGCGGCTGAAGGCGGCATCGACGGACTGTGCGAGGCCGTGGAGTGCTTCCACAAGGCATCGCTGATCCATGACGACATACAGGACGGCGACGAGGAGCGCTATGGGCGGCCGACCGTGTGGAAGGAGCATGGCCTCGCGCTCGCGATAGCCGCGGGCGACTGGCTCGTCGCGCACGGATATTCGCTCATCGCGGGCTCCGGCCTTCCAAACGCCATAGCCATGATGAAGGCGACGGTGAAGTCGCATGTCGCGCTATGCGAAGGGCAGGGCGACGATCTGCTCGGCATCGCCTCGCCGGCAGCGAACCTTGCGTGCACCGAGGACTACATTTCCGTGTGCGAGCGCAAGACCGGAGAGGCGTTTGCGCTGGCTGCCGAGCTGGGCGCGCTTGCGGCAGGGGCCGACGGCGCTCCGTACCGGCGCTACGGACTCGATTTTGGAGTTCTCTTCCAGATGCGCGACGACATTGCCGACGGGGATGCCCCGGAAGGGGCGGCTGAGCTTGCCGATGCTCTTGCGCGCAAGCTTGATGCAACGGAGATAGCCGGGAAACTTGGAGGTTGGTACCTATGAAGGCCAGAGGCTTGAGCCTGATGAGCGGCGGACTCGACAGCCAGCTCGCAGTAAAGGTTCTGCAGGATGCCGGCGCCGAGGTGGAGGGAATCTGCTTCGAGACGCCGTTCTTCTCGTCCGCCGCCGCACGCCGCGCCGCGTCCGCGCTTGGCGTTAGGCTGCACGTCGTTGACTTCACCGATGACGAGTGCCGCCTGATCGAGAACCCTCCTCACGGGTTCGGCGGCGCGATGAACCCCTGCATCGATTGCCATGCCACGATGATCCGCCGGGCCGGGGAGATGATGGCGGAGCTTGGCTACGACTTCGTTGCGACGGGAGAGGTGCTGAACCAGCGCCCGATGAGCCAGAACCGCCAGTCTCTCGGAGTCGTGGAAAGATCGAGCGGCCTTGCCGGCCGCTTGGTGCGTCCGCTGTGCGCGCAGCTGCTGGAGCCGACAATCCCCGAGCAGGAGGGCAAGCTCGACAGAACCAGACTGCTTGGCCTGTCGGGACGCCGCCGCGAGCCGCAGTTCGAGCTGGCGAAGAAGTACGGCGTTGTTGACTACCCATCGCCCGCCGGAGGCTGCAAGCTGACCGAGAAGGGGTTCGGCCATCGTCTCAAAGACCTTCTGGAGCATGAGGGGTTGAAGGACCGCAGGCTTGTGGAGTTGCTTTTAATAGCAAGGCGTTTCCGTCTGCCTGACGGCACAGGCGTTGTGCTCGGGCGCGACGCGCGGGAGAACGCCGCGCTGAAGGAATGCGGCGTGCCAGGCGCGCTCGTGTACCCCGTGAACTGCCCGGGGCCGACGGCGTTGGTGCCAGGCGCTCCCTCGGTCGAGGCTCTCGCAAAGGTTGCGGCGCTTGTCGCCGCATGGTCGAAAGGCGACCAGCTCACGGATCCGATCAAGACGAACGTTGGAGAAGTGCCGCCGCCATATGATCGCGCTCAGTTCCTGTCGAGCCAGATCCTTTAGCCCGCATCCCACTTTCGGCGAAATGCTTTCGCCGGTCGCTTGAATTTTGCGGAGGAATGGCGTAAAATACGCGTTTTATTGCTGAAGGAGAAATAGAGTCAATGGCTATTACCGACGAGATGCGGCGTCATTCCGCCGCCCACCTGACCGCGCGTGCGGTCATGAACCTCTTTGACAACGTGCAGGTGGATATCGGCCCCGCGACAGACGAAGGGTTCTACTACGATTTTGACCTGGAGCATCGTCTTTCGCCGGAGGACTTCCCGAAGATCGAGAAGGAGATCGCGCGCCTCATCGCGCTCGACGAGCCTTTCGTCCAGAAGGATGTCACGGCAGATGAGGCGAAGCGGATGCTTGCAGGCCAGAAGTACAAGCTTGAGCGCTTGGCGGATGTCGAGGCTTCCGGCGAAGCAATCTCCACCTACACCGTGGGCGACTACGCAGAGATGTGCCGCGGCCCACACGTGGAACATTCCGCGCAGATCGGCGCGGTCAAGCTGATGAAGGTCGCCGGCAGCTACTACCGCGGAGACGAGAAGAACAAGATGCTCCAGCGCCTGTACGGAATCGTCGGCAAGGACCAGGCGGAGATCGACGCATACGTGGCGCGCCTTGAGGAGGCGAAGAAGCGCGACCACCGCGTGCTCGGCAAGCAGCTCGCGCTCTTCACGATAAACGATCAGGTAGGTCCCGGGCTTGCGCACTGGCTGCCGCGCGGCGCGCGCGTGCGCGTGGCGATCGAGGAGTACTGGC
>CAMPAA010000167.1 GCA_946631345.1 uncultured Verrucomicrobiota bacterium | reverse complement strand
AGATCGCCACGGTCGGCGCATCCTACGACGAGTACGACAAGAAGCCGTCGAAGGATTCCAAGGAGGCGAATCTCGCCGCCCACCGCGTGCCGAAGGCTCTCCGCCAGGTGCTTGCGGATGTCTCCGCGGCTCTCGCGAAGTAATCGCTCCGCGCATAAGAAGCAGCGAAAGGCCGCCCGCGAGGGCGGCCTTTCCTGTGTACGCAGGGCCGCAGCAAGAAAAACAGAAAAAGAAAAAAAAAAGTGTTGCATCGCAGGGTGGGGTTGTGGTACAATTCGCGCCGTTTGAAGAGAAAAGAAGTCTCATGAACGGACAGTTCCAGTTTTGGTGGTGGCGCAACTTCGGTCTTTCGACCGGAGCGCGTCCGCGCATTCGGAGCTGGTGACTCGTAGCAGACTAAATCCCAGGCACAAATCCGATATACGGCCCCGCTCCAGGAGAGCGAGGCCGTTTTCGTTTGCCGCAACACATCCACCCCACAAAAGAGAAAACCATGCTGAAAGAACTGACAGAGAAAGAATTCGAGAAGCGCGCCGCAGGCGGCGGCATCATCCCCATATACCGCGAATACCTTGCCGACATGGACACGCCGGTTTCGGTTCTCGCCCGGATCGGAGACCGCGACGCCTTCCTTCTGGAAAGCGTCGCGGGATGCGGCACCGGTTCCCGCTACTCGTTCCTTGGCGTAGATCCGGTCGAGACAGTATTCGCCAAGGACGGCGCAGTGTTCTCGCGCAAGGCCGGAGGGGGCGTGGAGTTCCTGTCTGATGGCGACGTGCTCGCCGCGCTCCGGCGGATACTCGGTTCGCGCGACTTCCGCGCGGACCCGGCCCTGCCGCCGCTGCAGGGAGGCGCGATCGGCTACCTGTCCTACGATGCGATATCAACGTTCGAGCCGCGCGTCCAGCTGGTGCCGGAGCCTGACACGCCTTCGGCTGCGTTCATGCTCACGGATACGGTGCTTGTGTTCGACAATCTCCGCCGGACGGTCACCGTGATCGTATGCGTGGATGCCGGCGCGCCTGACGCCTATCGCCGCGGGCGAGAACGCATAGATGAGTTGTACGCGCGGTTCTTCCTGCGCGAGCGCATTGCGGCGCGCCCGCGAGGCGGCACAGGCTCGACGGAGGGGTTTGCGCCGGAGATGACGGCGGCGGAGTTCGCCGACATAGTCGCGAAATGCAAGCAGGACATACTGAACGGCGAATGCATCCAGATAGTTCCATCCCAGAAGTTCACCAAGGAGAGCGATGCGGATTCGGTGTCGCTGTATCGGGCGCTCAGGATGGTGAACCCGTCTCCATACAACATCTACATGAAGATCGGCGACCGCACGCTCATCGGTTCGTCGCCAGAGGAGCTGGTGAAGCTCGAGGGCCGCAAATGCACGACATGCCCAATCGCGGGGACGCGTCCGCGCGGCGCAACGCAGGAAGAGGATGCGGCGAACGAGCGCGACCTTGTGTCTGACGCGAAGGAGAACGCGGAGCACGTGATGCTCGTCGATCTCGGGCGGAACGATCTCGGGCGCGTGTGCGCCACCGGCAGCGTGAAGGTCGCGTCCTTCGCGCACGTCGAGCGCTACTCGCACGTGATGCACTTGGTCTCGGACGTGGAGGGCACGCTCGCCGAGGGCAAGGACGGGTTCGATCTCCTGCGCGCGGCGTTTCCCGCGGGCACGCTCACTGGCGCCCCGAAGGTGCGTGCTATGGAGCTGATAGCCCAGTACGAGAAGTCGCCGCGCGGCATATACGGCGGGGCGGCGGGATACTTCAGCAACACCGGTGACATGGATTTTGCCATAGTGATCCGCACTCTCGTCAAGTCCGGGCGCAGGCTCACGATGCGCGCCGGCGCCGGCATCGTTGCGGATTCCGACCCTGCGAAGGAATACCAGGAGACCGTCAACAAGTCCAAGGCGGTGTTCGAGGCCGTGCGCTTCGCTGAGACCTTATAACCGATTCATCAACCGAAAACACCAGAAAACCATGATACTCATGATAGACAACTACGATTCGTTCACGTACAACCTCGTGCAGGCGTTCCGTGAACTTGGCGCGTCCATGGAGGTCGTCAGGAACGACAAGATCGACGTGGACGGCATCCGGGCCCTGTCTCCCTCGGCGCTGGTCCTATCCCCCGGCCCCGGCAACCCGGATTCCGCAGGCGTCACGCTGGCGGCGGTCAAGGCGTTCGCCGGCAAGATTCCGCTATTCGGCGTTTGCCTCGGGCACCAGGCCGTTGCGCAGGCGTTCGGTGCCCGGATAGTGCGCGCCAAGCGGCTTATGCATGGCAAGACGAGCCGCATCAGCCATGACGGGAAGGGCGTGTTCGCGGGGCTTCCGCAAGGCTTCGCCGCGATGCGCTACCATTCGCTTGCCGTTGAACGCGCATCGCTGCCGCCGTGTTTCGAGATATCGGCCGAGGCCGAGGACGGCGAAATCATGGGGATGAGGCATGTGTCGCTGCCGATAGAGTCGGTGCAGTACCATCCGGAGTCCATCGGTACGCCCGAAGGCATGAAGCAGATGCGCAACTTCATCGAGATGACTGGGGAGGTAAGGCAATGATACTCGAGTCGCTTGTGAGGGTGCAGGCCGGGCGGCATCTCACCGAGGACGAGGCGTTCGCCACGTTCCGCGAGGTGATGAACGGAGAGGTGGTGGGCGAGGCCGTGCTTGCGGCGCTTCTAACCGCGATGCAGATGAACGGCCCGGACGCCGCCGAAGTCACAGGAGCGGCGCGGGCCATGCGTGCCGTGTGCCTGCGGGTGCATGCGCCGGAGGGGGCAGTGGACATAGTCGGCACTGGCGGCGATGGTTTCGGCACGTTCAACGTATCGACGACGGCGGCGATAATCGCCGCCGGCGCAGGCGTGACCGTCGCCAAGCACGGCAACAAGGCTTCCACGTCCAAAAGCGGTTCCGCCGACTGCCTCGCCGCGCTCGGCTACGACCTCATGAAGCCGCTGGAGGAGGTGGAGCGGTCGATCAGCGCGAACGGCATAGGCTTTCTCTTCGCCAACCGATGCCACCCGGCGATGATGTACGCCGCGCCGGTTCGCAAGGCCCTGCCGTTCCGCACGGTCTTCAACCTGATCGGCCCGCTCTCGAATCCGGCAGGCGTCGTGCGGCACGCGCTTGGCGTGTATGCGCCTGAAATCATCCCGCTGTATGTTGCTGCGCTGAAGTCGCTTGGCGCGAAGAGGGCGCTCGTATTCTGTGGGCCGGATGGGCTCGACGAGCTCGGGCTTTCGGGGCCATCCCGCATCGCGGAGCTGACGCCGGACGGGAGCGTGAAGGAGTACATGCTTGACCCGGAGAGGCTGTTCGGGTGCCTGCGCCCCATGTCGGCCATACGCGGAGGAACCCCAGAAACGAACGCGCAGCTCACGCGCAGGGTCATCGAAGGCGAGGAGCGCGGGGCCTACCGCGACGCGGCCACGCTCAACGCCGCCACGGCGATAGTGGCGGCAGGGAAGGCGGATTCTATCGAGGACGGCATGGCGCTGGCGTGCGACGCAATCGACAGCGGCGCGGCCTCCGCAAAGCTCGTCGCGCTTACGGAAAGGAGCGCCGCATGAACATACTCGAAGAGCTCAGCGCGCTGAGGCGCGCAGACGTAGAGCGGGCAGCGCGTGTGCGCGACTTCGCGGCGGCGTTCCGCACGGACGGCATACACGTGATTGCCGAGCTGAAGAAGGCTAGCCCGTCGAAGGGCCTCATCCGCGCTGACTTCGATGCGTCGACTCTTGCCTGCGAGCTCGAAGTCGCCGGAGCGACGGCACTTTCCGTGCTTGCCGAGCCGCACAGGTTCCTCGGAGGCGAGGAGTACGTGCGCGCGGCCCGCGAGAGCAGCGACCTGCCGATACTGTTCAAGGACTTCGTCACCACCGAATACCAGGTTCTGCGCGCGCGCGCCTGCGGAGCCGACGCCGTGCTGCTGATAGTGGCGGCTCTTGACGACGCCCGTCTTGCGGCACTGCTCTCGTGCGTGCGCGGATACGGCATGGAGGCACTGGTAGAGACGCATACGCGGGATGAGATCGCTCGCGCGGTCCGCGTGGGCGCGCGGGTGATAGGCGTGAATTGCCGCGACCTCAGAACGTTCAGCACCGATCCTTCGCTTACGGCGGAGCTTATGCGCGAAGTGCCGGATGGAGTGGTGCGGATAGCGGAGAGCGGGCTGCGCACGGCGGACGACATACGGCTGTTGCGCGAGGCCGGGGCCGACGGGTTCCTGGTGGGAGAGACTTTGATGCGGGAGAAACATCCCGGAGACAAACTGAAGGAGCTGATGAAATGAAAGCAAAAGGACATTACGGCATCTACGGCGGCCAGTACGTCGCCGAGACGCTCATGGGGCCGCTGGCCGAACTGGAGAAGGCTTACGCAGAGGCGAAGGCCGATCCCGCGTTCCAGCGCGAGTTCAACGAGATACTGCGCGACTATGTGGGGCGCGAATCGCCGATAACCCACTGCCGCAGGCTCTCTGCGCACCTTGGCGGCGCGCAGATACTCCTCAAGCGTGAAGACCTCAACCACACCGGCGCGCACAAGGTGAACAACACCGTGGGGCAGGCCCTGCTGGCGAGGAGGATGGGCAAGAAACGGCTCATAGCCGAAACCGGCGCGGGGATGCACGGCGTGGCCACCGCAACCGTCGCGGCGCTTCTCGGCATGCCCTGCGAGGTGTACATGGGCGCGATAGACGTTGACCGCCAATCGCCGAACGTGCAGCGGATGAAGATGCTGGGTGCCAAGGTCAACGCGGTGTCGGAAGGCAGCGCCACGCTGAAGGACGCCATGAACGAGGCGATCCGCGACTGGGTGACCAACTGTGACGACACGTTCTACGTGATCGGCACGGTGGCGGGCCCGCACCCATACCCGGAGATGGTGCGCGACTTCCAGAGCGTCATAGGCCGCGAGGCCCGCGCGCAGATGCTTGCGAGGTACGGGCGGCTCCCGGATCAGGCGATCGCCTGCGTGGGCGGCGGCTCTAACGCGATGGGGCTTTTCGCAGGCTTCATCGACGACCTCTCCGTAAAGCTTGTCGGCGTGGAGGCCGGCGGAAGGGGGATCGCGACGGGCGAGCACGCCGCATCCATCAACGGAGGGCGCGTTGGGGTACTGCACGGTGCCAAGACGTATCTCCTGCAGACGGAGAGCGGACAGGTTATCGACACGTATTCGGTCTCGGCGGGCCTGGACTATCCGGGCGTTGGGCCGGAACACGCGCACCTCGCCGACACCGGTCGCGCCGAGTATCCCGTGATCACCGACGACGAGGCGATAGAGGCGTTCGACATGCTCTGCCGCTTCGAGGGCATAATACCCGCGCTCGAATCGAGCCATGCGCTCGCAGAGGCGATAAAGCGGGCACCGCATCTGCCGAAGGATGCGCTTCTGCTCGTCAACCTCTCCGGACGCGGCGACAAGGACATGGACAACATCAACAGCTACAGAAAGGCACATGCGAAATGAACAGGATACAGAAATGCTTTGAACGAAGCCGCGCGCAGGGCAGGGCGGCGTTTGTGGCATACCTCACGATCGGCTATCCCTCGCTCGATGCAAGCGAACAGGCAATCGACCGGCTGATCGGCGAATCGGCCGCCGACATAATCGAGCTGGGCGTGCCATTCTCCGATCCGTTCGCCGACGGCGCCGTGATCCGCTCTGCGGCCTACGAGGCCCTGAAGCAGGGTGTGACGATGCGGGACGTGCTGGCTCTGGCGGCGCGCGTGCGGGCGACGCATCCGGAAACCCCGCTCGTCGTGTTCAGCTACTACAACCTTATCCTGTCCATGGGAGCGGAGAGGTTCGCGGAAGAGGCGGAAAAGGCCGGCGTGGATGCGGTCCTGGCGGTGGACCTGCCGCTTGAGGAGCGGGATGAGCTTCTCTCCGTGTTGAGACCTCACGGCATCACGATGGTGCCCCTCATTGCGCCAAACACTCCGCTCCCGCGCGTGGTGGAGAGTGTCAAGGGAGTGGAGGATGGATTCCTCTACATCATAACCGTGAAGGGTGTGACAGGCGTGCGCGGCGAACTGCCGCCTGAGCTCACCGGGCATCTCGACGCCATCCGTGCGGCCGTCGATACGCCGATAGTTGCTGGCTTCGGCATAGCCTCTCGCGAGCAGGGAACGGCGCTCGTGAAAGGGCACGCCGACGGCTACGTGATCGGCTCGGCAATCGTCCGGAAGCTTGGCGCGGGCGGGCTCAACGCCTCAACGCCGCTTATATGAGACGTTTTCCTGCGATAAAGGTGTGCGGCATTACCGATGCCGTAGTTGCCGGGCGCGCTGAGGAGCTGGGTGCCGACTACCTCGGCTTCATCTTCGCCGCCCGCTCGCCGCGCGCCGTAACGCCCAGAAAGGCGGCGGACATCGCCGTCCGCCTTTCCGGGAAGGCAAAGCGCGTGGGCGTATTCACGGATGCCTCTATCGGGGATATTGCGGACATTGCCGGGCGTGTTCGTCTTCACGTGGTGCAGCTGCACAGCACGCGCTATGGTGCCGACGACGTCAGCCGTCTGCATGATGCCGGTCTTGAGGTGTGGATGCTCGATCAGGCTCTTGGCGATGCAGTGCTGCTCGATGGCTCGGCGGCGGGGATGAGCGGTGGCACTGGAATGCGTGCCGACTGGCGGCGCGCGGCGGCGCTTGCGGCAGCTGGAACGCGCGTAGTGCTCGCTGGCGGCATCTCTGCCGGAAACGCCGCCGAGGCCGCCGCCACCGGCTGTGCGGTGTTGGATGTGAACAGTTCGCTTGAGACTGCTCCGGGCATGAAGTCGATCCGTCTGCTGGAGGATTTCTTCGCCGCCATGCCTGAAAGGTCAGACCCTGAATCCATCATACGCCCTACCGGTGCGGCATCACCATAATACAGGACGCGAATCGCCGGAAAACTACGCGGTACTTCAGGATCTACAACTTTCCGTTTTCCCTATTGACTTCCGAGGGGCGATATGGTATCTTACACACCTTGTTTGAGGCGAGATAGCTCAGTCGGTAGAGCGCAGGACTCATAAGCCTAAGGTCAAGGGTTCGATCCCCTTTCTCGCC
>CAMPAA010000166.1 GCA_946631345.1 uncultured Verrucomicrobiota bacterium | reverse complement strand
GAGGGGCGGAGGGAAGGGTCCGAGGCATTGGGCGGGGGCGGGGGGTGCTGAGGGCAAAGAACAGGTGATAAGAAATAGTGAATAGGGATGAGTGACACACAATGCAATCGCTTCAATTGTGTCAGCTATACCTTACGCAACCGGAAAATCTTGGTTCCGTGTAAGACACAGCTGACAGAAGGACACCCACTCACCACTCCAATCATGGATGGTGGATAGCTGATTGACATTAAACCACTCAACAAAAAGCAAGCGCACAATCAAATCATCATTGATTCTGGTGCCCAATCTGCGAAATTACACACGATTAAGCACAATAATCATCCGTGGGGATATGATACATTGACATAATCATCCTAATATGATATCATTCGGTCTATCTTTTTAAGGGGAGATGTGCCATGGTCGGGCGAAAGAATGAAATCAATGAACTTAATCGTCTGTACGAATCAGATGAATCAGAATTCATAGCCGTTTATGGGCGGCGACGCGTCGGAAAGACTTATCTTGTCCGTGAAACCTTTGCGGATCGCTTCGCCTTTCACCATACAGGTCTTCCGAACGCACCCAAACGGCAGCAGCTTGCCCATTTCAAAGAATCCCTATCCGCAGCGGGGTTTAAGGGATCTACGCCAGAGAACTGGTTTGCGGCGTTTCATGCGCTGCAGGACGTTGTATCGAAAAGCGTCTTGCGCCGTAAGGTCGTGTTCATCGACGAGCTGCCATGGATGGACACGGCGAAGTCCGACTTCCTGATGGCACTCGAGACGTTCTGGAACGAGTGGGCGTCGGCAAGGAAAGACATCGTGCTGATCGTCTGCGGCTCTGCGGCGGCATGGATGGTGAAGAACCTCTTCCGCAACCGAGGCGGGCTGCACAACCGCGTAACGGCGCGCATCTGTCTGCAGCCATTCACGCTCGGCGAGTGCGAGGCGTTCACCGCCGAACGCGGACTCAGCATGAGCCGCACCGATATCGCCGAATGCTACATGGCCCTTGGAGGAATACCCTATTATTGGCGGTATCTGGCGCGAGGGATGAGCCTCGCACAGAATCTTGACCGCATCTGCTTTGCCATAGACGCGCCACTCAAGCACGAATTCGAAGAGCTTTACGCTTCTCTCTTCAAAGATGCTTCATCATACAAGAAGGTTGTGGCTGCACTTGCGAAAAAGAAAGTCGGCATGACAAGGCTTGAACTTCTTGAAACACTGGATATCGCCGCAACCGGCAAGCTCTCGGAGACGTTGGAAACGCTGGAGGCAAGCGGCTTCATCCGCAGCTATCGTTCCTATGGATCGAAAAAGAAGAATACGATCTATCAGCTGACCGACCCGTTCTCGCTTTTCCATTTCAGGTTTCTCGAAACACCATCATCCGATGAACATTTCTGGTCATCAACAACGTCATCTTCCGCCCAAACCATTTGGAAAGGAATTGCGTTCGAGCGTCTGTGCCTGCTACACCTACCGCAGATCCGCAAGGCTCTCGGCATCGGCAGCATACATGTTGAAGCGTACGGGTGGAGCTTCCGGGGAGACGAGACTTACCCGGACGGCGTTCAAATCGACCTCGTCATCGACCGGGCAGACAATGTGATGAACATCTGCGAGATGAAGTATTCGGCTAACGCATTTGCGATTGACAAGGCGTATGATCGCGTGCTTGGACGAAAGATTGCGACCTTTACAGGTGTCACCGGAACGCGTAAGGCTGTGCATCTAACGCTTGTGACGGCAAATGGGCTTTTGAAAAACCATTATTCGAGCCGCGTACAATCCGAAGTCACACTGTCTGACCTGTTCACATGAAACTCGCCTGGCTAATTCTGGCGCTTGCGCCGACCACAGCATGGTGCGGAGACGTTATCACCAACGTCACCGACCTTTTGCCTTGCCTTGGATACGATGGCAAAGAGGCCCTCGAGTTCTCGCTAAGGGGGACCGTCGTCTGGGCGCCTTCTCCCCTGACTCAGAATTTCTGCGTGAAAGCAGACGGCAACTATGTCAGGCTTGTATCACCCTATGGCTGGCAGCAAAAACACCTTGCCGCCGGAGACATCATCCATGCGCACGGAAAGACCATTCGGATCGACAATGGCATCGACAACGGATTCGTAAACGCCAACTGCCTGTCCATTAAAATCATAGGTCATGTAGAGCCGGAGCAACCGATTGACACGACAATCAACGACATTTTGACGGGGCGTCATCACTTTTATCCCGTACGGATACGCGGGACGGTACGAGATGTATTCATAGATGAAATCGATCATGGATATCAACATGTCGTCCTGTCAGCCGACAGAAAGTCCATCGCATTTGCAATCCCCATTCCCAAAGGCAGTGCTACATCGTTAGGCGACCTTGTCGGAGCAGAAGTCCGCGTCACAGGAAGCTGCCTGCCATGTTCGAACGGATTCAGGCACTTGAGCAAAAACGTGTTGTACCTGCATTCCGCGAACGAGATTAAAATCATCACCCCGCCGCCCTGCGACCCGTTTGCCGTTCCGCCGATAGAGTCGATACACTTGAACGAAACGGCGGCTATCATGAATCTCGGGCGCCATTCAGCAAAAGGCGTTGTCATAGCGGTGTGGCAGAAGCGCGACTTCGCAATCAAGGCGGAGAACGGCAACATCGTCAACGCAAGCCTCGCAGACAGCCCTCCGCCGGTTTGCGGCGACAGGGTGGACATCGCAGGTCTCCCAGATACCGACCTCTACCGAATCAACCTGCGCCGCGCCATCTGGCGCAAGCAACCGGGATCGGCAAGACAAGAGCTGGAAAGGGCCGAGCCGATGGACGCCGCCACGCTCTTCTCGGATGGAAAGGGGCATAATGAAATCAATCCCATCTTCCACGGAAAGGCGATCTCTTTGCGCGGGTTGGTGACTGGCGTGCCGTCCGCCGGCATGAATGACGGGATCGTTCGGCTCCAGTGCGGCGACTTCGCGATGACGGTGGATGCCGGCGCGACGCCAGGCGCCATCAAAAAACTGGAGGTCGGATGCGAAGCCGAAATATCCGGCACTTGCATCGTAAAGACCGACAGTTGGCATCCCAACGAGCCGCTTCCGCGCATACACGATGTCGTGCTTGTCGTGCGCGGACCGTCGGACGTGAAGATTCTCGCACCTCCACCATGGTGGACGCCTGGTCGGTTCCTCGTTCTTGTCGCAGTGCTTCTTGCCGCACTCGTTGCGTTCATCTTGTGGAACGTACTGTTGCGGCGCCTCGCCGACAGGCGCGGACGTGAACTGATGCGCACGCGACTCTCGCAGGAGGAATCGAAGCTAAAGGTGCAGGAGCGCACGCGCATCGCCGTGGAGCTGCACGACACGATCGCCCAGAACCTGACAGGCGTTTCGCTCGAGATCGATTCGGCCGAGCAGCTCGCCGCAAAGAATCCCGATGCCATGATGAAGCACCTCGGCATGGCCGCACGCACGCTCCAGTCTTGCCGAAACGAACTGCGCAACTGTCTTTGGGATCTCAGAAGCCGCGCGCTGGAAGAAGCGGACCTGAACGAGGCAATCCGC
Source organism: uncultured Verrucomicrobiota bacterium (assembly GCA_946631345.1). GTDB lineage: Bacteria > Verrucomicrobiota > Kiritimatiellia > RFP12 > UBA1067 > UBA1731. Next base: position 3,617 of record CAMPAA010000166.1, on the reverse strand, counting down.
CGGACGATCGCACCGCTCGTCTCGGACGTGGATCTCGCCATCCGGTTCAATGTGCCGCGCAAAGCGCTTTCGGACGACATAGCCCACGTGCTCATGCGCATCGTGCGGGAGCTTGTCCAGAACGCAGTGCGGCACGGCGGAGCTTCGCAGGTGAAGATTGCCGGCAGCCTCGACGGTGACAGTCTGCGCTTTTCCGTGAACGACAACGGACGCGGTTTCGACCCTGCAACGCGACCCGGCGTCATGCAGGGGCATTTCGGGCTTCAGGGCATCCACGAGCGCGTAAACCAGCTCAACGGAGAACTGTCAATCGAATCCGCGCCAAGAAAAGGCGCAAAGGTCTCAATAAGATTAAAAGTTTAAAGGGTTAAAAGTTTAAAGATTATCCTCACCCCTCACCTCCTCACCCCATGAAACCCACAACTCGAATACTCATAGCCGATGACCACGCCGTGGTCAGGATGGGACTCGCCTCACTTCTCGGCACACAGGACGGCCTTGCGGTCGTCGGCGACGCCGAAGATGGAGAGGCGGCCGTTGCAAAAGCCCTTGAGCTGAAACCCGATGTCATCATCATGGATCTGATGATGCCGAAGAAGGATGGCGCGACGGCGACCGCCGAAATCCATGCCGCGTTGCCGGATACGAAGATACTCATCCTTACGACTTTCGGCACATCGGACGGCATCGCGAACGCCCTTAACGCCGGTGCGACGGGCGCTCTCATGAAGAATGCGCCGAACTCGCAGCTTGTTGAGGCGATCCGCACCGTCGCGAACGGCGGACGGGCCGTATCTGAAGAGGTTGAGCGCCTGATGAAGGAGGATCCGCCGGTGAAAGCGCTCACGCCACGACAGATGGAGATACTGGAAGGCCTTATGCGCGGACTCACCAATCAGGACATCGCCACCCAACTTGGAATCCGAGAAGACCGCGTAAAGGAACACGTCAAGGCGCTTCTCTCCAGGCTTGGGGCGGCTAACCGCACCGAAGCCGCAACAATCGCCATGCGCAAGCACCTACTCAAATTCTAATCCACCCCCCCACAGCCTTCCAACGGACAGAACACAACAAAACCATGCGCATAAGAAGGACTCGGCCTCTTACCTTGGCCTCATTCCCGCTGCACCTTCACCCCCACCCTTCATCTCCTCTTTTTTTGCCCCCGCCCGAAACCAGCCACCAGAAACAATGACTTTACCCACAACCTCCGCCCCGCACCCCGCGACCACTGCGTGGCTCGGCCTTCGGCCTCGGAGGACATTCCTGCGCAATCCCCGCCCCATGAACCATCGATCATGATCAAACCCTGCGCCGCATCCATTCGCAGAAGAAAGGACTTGCGAACTTCCATTCCCCTTTGAAATGATAGACGTGACCGGCATCGGCAAGTCTGGCCAATGCCTTCTTGACCGAGGAGGCGTTGTGGCTTCCCGCAGCATCAAGAAAGTCGTTTGAACTTACATGCGCTCCGCCAACAGCCGCAAGTGCACCAAGAACTTTCCGCTGATGAAGAGTCAAAAGCCGGATATACGTTTCGTACGAACTCCCCTCATGGGCGAAAATGTACCTGTAGGCGGCGTCAAGTTTCGCGACGTCTATGTGTTCTCCATTTTGCGTGACAGACCACAGGGCATCGCAAAGTTCCTGCACGTCGCCGGGAACTCCATCGAGGTCGCGTATAATCTTCTGGACGAATTCTGCGTCCACAGACCTCCTCGCTCCTTTGAAACGACCAACAAGAAACTCCACAAATGAATCGTCGTACATCTCTCCGATGGACATCTCCAGCGCCGACTTGAAAAAAGGGCTCCTGGGATGGGCAAAAATCTCGGACATCCGATTCCTTACGCTTCCGAGAAACACAAAAGACGTGTCGGCAAGGAACTGTATCTTTGACCGCAATTCCGACAGTACCCGCTTCGAATCAGGTATGTCAAGGATATCCTGAAACTCGTCAAACACCACGCATATTCTCCTCTCCTTCGTGTGCGCAGCAATCATGTTCATGACCGTCAACACGCTTGACGGATCGGATGCGCTTCTCGCATCAATTGAAATTGCGGGAAGCCCAGTATCCCGGTCTATCACCACAAGCGGGCGTAGGGACGAAAGAAGAGCCGCAGTCTTCTGCAGAAACGAACGGCTGCGGTCGAGTACCACAATGCCATCCGCGACGCGACGGCAGAAGTCGGATGCGCTCGTAATCCCAAGCAGATCGACATAGAGGAGTCCCATGCCACGAATGCTACGGACACATTTCACGACAAGAGAGCTCTTCCCCCTCCGCCGTTCGCCCTGTATGACAAGATTCTGCCCGCCGGAGATGTGCCTTTTCATCTCCTTTTCGATTTGTGGACGGACACAGTAGTGCTCATCACCAACTATGCATCCAAACTTGAATGGTTCCATTTGATGTCTCCTCAATTATGCTACACTTATTATACCTTTTGGCATAACGCAAGTAGTATAACACATTTCATCACAATGTTCAACTGCATCAGTCCTAAAAGGATTGCGCACCCGCCATGCCGTGCCAAGGACAAGTGACAGACGCTCCTGGGCGTCCTTTTCGCCTCGGCCGCGTGGCTCAGGCTATCCCAACACCTATTGGGCAGGAACAGCCGGGTAGAATATCATATCGCATTAGACAGGGGGAATTGACAGCGACGGCCAGTTTTGGTATTATGCGCGCAGTTAGTAAGAAAATATCAAAACAACTACGCAGGATTTGCTGGAAACTTGGCTTGAGCCATTGTCCGAAGCCCCATTCCCGATGGCGGTTCTCAATGATTTTCTCAAGGAATAATCGCAACCAGGCTTCAAGGCTCACATGATGGTGAAGGAAGGCAAGTTGATTCGACTGAAGCGCGGATGGTTCTGCGTCAACCCCAAGTATTCAAAGAAGAGCATAAACCACGGAGTGGTGGCGAATGTCCTCTACGATGGACCTTCATACGTTTCCATCGAGACGGCGCTTTCCTATTACGGACTGATACCCGAACGGACGATGGGCATGACATCTGTCGTAACTGGACGTTCCAAGACATTCAAGACGCCTATCGGCTGGTTCAGCTACAAGTCGATTCCAGAAGACCTGTTTCCGATTGGCGTGAGAAGCGTAGATGGTTATCTGATGGCATCGCCTGAAAAGGCGCTCTGCGACTACCTCTACACGCGGAAAGACCTTCGTATCTACTCGCCTAAGACTCTCGCGTCATATCTCGAAGAGGACGTCCGCTTCGACTTCGACTCATTCGCAAACCACGATCCGCAGATATTCGCCGCGTATGCAGCATGCGGCCACAAGGCGGCTCTCTTCAACGCCGCAGAAAGGCTTTTCAGATGACACTGTTCGACAAGATGGTATCCGACATGCGGCAGCAGCCGGATGTAATGGAGGACAACATCCAGCATGAAGTCATGCAGAAGATCGCACTTGCAGGGCTTGCACGCGGAGGATTCTTCGAGAAGGCCGCGTTCTACGGCGGCACTTGCCTACGGCTTCTGCACAACATGCGACGGTTCTCGGAGGATATGGACTTCTCGCTGCTGGAGCCAAACCGCAATTTCCGATTCGAGGACTACTTCCCCGCCGTCGTCGAGGAATTCAAGCT
>CAMPAA010000165.1 GCA_946631345.1 uncultured Verrucomicrobiota bacterium | reverse complement strand
CAGCGACCGTGAGCGTGCCGGTCGCGCGGTCGAAGGCCACGTCCTCCAGATCAAGTTCGGATGACGCATAGAAGTCGCCGCGACGGATCGCCTCGAAGAGCGCCTTCTGCGTAAGCTCCTTTGCGCGCACCATGATGTATCCGTCGCAGAACGTGTACGGGTTCTCAAGTCCGCTGCCGGGATAGAAGTGCGTGTCGTCGCATCCAAAACCGTAGAGCGGCTGCTGGCCGTGCGTCATGCGATGGGCGAGCACCGCGTCCCAGATGTGGTCGTGGTACCACTCGCCGTCCAATTCCTTCGGCACGGGCCACTCGGAACCATTGCTGCACACCTCGAAGTAGCGCAGCTCGGGGTTGTCGATGATGTCCTGCGCGACAACGTCGTACAAAAGCCAGTTCGGATGGTTGACCATGCAGATGCAGTCCTGCCCGCGCTTCTTTGCAAGCGCCTCGCTCATCTCGCGCGTCTCGCGGATGATGGATGCGACCGTGTGCTTCGGGCAGCCCTCTATCAGCTTCGCCTTCTTCGCGCGCTCGATGATGTCGTCGATGCCGATCACGTTCATGTGCATGGCGTAAGTCACCCCCGTCGCCTTCGTGTCGGTGGTGATCTCAATGCCGGGCAGCAGCAGGAACTTCTCCGGCTCGTCGAACATCTTCTTCAGCTCGGTGTAGGTGGCGAGGCGCACCTCCGTCTTGCCGTTCCGCTCGCGCACGTTGCCCTTGCCGAAACGCGCGACATACGCCTTGAAGCAGTCGGGATGCACCACCTTCGGCGGCCAGCCCTTCTCCTTGCCGTTGCCGACAGGCATCCACTTGTCGGGGTCGTCCTGGAAGCGGTTGTGGTCGGAAAGGGCGATGAAGTCGTAGCCGATGTCCTTGTACGCGGCCACGCACTGCTCCGGCAGGGCGCGTCCGTCGGACCAGTGCGAGTGCATGTGCAGCATGCCGCGGTACCAGCGCGTTCCGTCGCGCACGCTCCACGCGACCGGCGGGAGCGGACACCCGTGAACGCCGAAAGCGTTCGCCGGGCGCACGCTGAACGTCACCGGCCTGTCGAGAGGCAGCTCGTGCCTACCGAACACGCAGGAGGAAGGCTCCTTCTCGAAATCCTCGCTCCAGTACGCACCGGACGAAAACACGCGCCGGGCGAGCTTGAACCCTTCCGCGCTTGCCGTCACCTCGTAGTCCAGCGCACGCGGATGCGCTCCGCGAGAATGAGCGGGCGGGAAGGATACCACGACCTGCGCCATGGACTTCTTCGCGCGGTTCTTTCCGATGCGCGTCGAGACAGAGGCGACCGCGCCCGCAGGGAACTCCGGCGCGACGGATTTTGCCCTGCGCGAGGCTTCCGTGCATGAACCGTCCGAGCTTGGCAGAGGCACGATCCAGTCCGCTCCCATCGGGCTGTCGTGGCGCACGTCACGCCGGGAAAGGACGATCCTATCTGAATGGACCGTCATGAAAAGCGCCTGGTTTGACGAGGTACAGTCCACGCGGTCCATCAGCTGCGGACGCGCCTTGTCGGCCCTGTTGCCGGGAGCAAAAGAGTTCTCGCGCCCTCCGCGCGTGCCGCAGTAGCTTGTGGAGGGCACGTTGACTGCGGTGTATTCGCCCTGCCATATGCACAGTTCGTCGGCGCAGTTCAGGTGGGCGTGCCCAAAGAAGGCCATCACGTTTGGATACTTGGCGAGCGCCTTGTGGTTGGCGTCGGCGACGAACTCCTTCGGGTCCCATTCCGGGAGCGTGCCGTGCACAGGGCGGTGCATTGAGTAGAAGAACGGCTTCGACGGATCGGGGTTTGCCGCCGCCAGCGCCTCGGCAAGCCCGGGAATCGCCGTTCCCTTCGCCATGTTGCGCGGATGGTGCGCCAGGACGAATGTGTAGCCCTTGACGTTCTTGACCTGAATCGGCGCCCACTTCTCGTGGAACAGGCGCTCCCAGATCGCGGCGATGTCCTCGTTCACGAGCGCATGGTTCGGCGCGTCGGGGTCTATCGACGTTGATTTCGCCCACGAATACTTGTGCGCGAAGCCGCCGAAGTCGTGGTCACCGAGATGGAAGAGCTGCTCTATCGGCTGGCCGTCGGAACGTTTGCCGCCGGGAAACACGCGATACCAGATCGCGGCTGCGTATTCAAGCTCGGAAACAAGCCCGCAGTCGGCGATGTCGCCGCAGAGAAGCACGGCGTCGGCATTCTGCGCATCGTACCAGCGAAGCGCCTTCTCGAAATAGACGTCGCTGTGCATGGAGTCCTTCTGCAGGAGCAGATGGATGTCGGACAGCACGCCGACCCTGAGGCGCGGTTCGCCGCCCGGGAGGGTCGCGCTCCCGCGCGTCCGTGCGCAACCCGCCGCCGTAAGCACTGTCGCCGCCGTGGCCTGACCGAAGAACGCCCTGCGCGAAAGCGCGGGCCATGCCGCTTCCATTCTCTTGTTCATGCTCTGAAGTATACCAAAAAGAGCTTCAAACTTTCAGCAGGAACAAAAAGCGAAATCAGGCAATCGCAAAGCGCCAGCGACTACTCCGCGACCGTCACGCCTTTCGGCGCTTTGACATTCACCTTGAGGCCGCCTTTGCCATCCTTCTCTACGCGCACGCCTACAGATTCGCCCGTCGGCAACGCCATGGAGCCCTCCGCCCATTCAAGGTCGCCAAGAAACGGCTTCACCTCCACGCGGCTGCATCCGGGAACGAGCGGACGGATTCCGAGGATGTGGGCGATGCACCACTGCACGGGACCGCAGCTCCATCCGTGGCAGAGCGAATGCCGGAAGCCTGGATAGCAGAACTCGCCATAGTCGCCGTGGATATCCTTCTTGCCCGCGACCGGCAGCTCGTCGATGCGGAAGCAGTTGTTCGTCCAGTCCACGTTGAAATCCTCCCAGAAGCTCGTCGCGCCAACATCCAGCATCGCGCCCCAGTAGTCGCGCATCGCGTTGAGCGCAAAGCCGTCCTCCCCCGCCTTGCTCATCGCCTCCAGCATGTAGTAGCCGTAGAACGTTGACATGCCCCGCACTCCGCCCTGCCCAAGCACCTGCGCGAACATCTCCTTTGGATCGCGCAGACCCGAAAGCGCCAGCATCGCCGCCGCCTGCTTCGAGCCATGCGGTTCCAGCTTCCCGCACAGCGTCTCGAACCGCGCAGCCGTTTCGCGGCATTTCCCGGCGAACTCGGCATCGCCAAGCGCATCGGCGAGGAACGCCCCCTCGCGCCACGTCAGGAGCGCAAGCGCCTGCATCCCAGCATGGACGGCAGGCCGATTGTGCTCCGTCGGCCAGTCGAGGAACGGGCGGCGCACGCCCTCAAGGGTGTTGGACGCCGTGACGTATCTCTCAAGGTTGCCGAACGTCGCCTTGAGGTAGGCGTGGTGCTTTTCGAGATACGCCCTGTCGCCCGTGAAGCGGTACCACTCGGCGACGTTTCGTATCCACCAGAGCGTGTACGGGCCCATTGTGTTCATCCATTCGTCCGGTTTCGTGACCGCCGCCATCAGGTCGAGCGATTCTGGCAGGATGGGCTGCGCGCCGAACACGTTCAGTATCGCCATCGTCTCCGGGTGCGTGTCGCCCATCCACACGAGCCTGTCGCGCTTGATGCCGTCCCACAGATAGTCCTGGCAGCAGAGGTGCACCGTCCTGAGCGCCGTCTCCCATATGCGGTTGAGCCTTTCGTCGGAACACCTGAACGCCCCAATCCTCTTCATCGGGCGCATCAGCTCCACGGCGCGCACGAACTCCAGCGACACGGCTCCGGTGGTGACGAGGTCTATGCGGACGAAGCGGAAGCCGGTGTTGCCGACCTCGCGCGTGCCGAACGACGGAACGCCCACAACGTCGTCACGCATGGCATGGTCGTTGGTGGCCCCCTTCTCGCCGATTTCGCACATCGCCTCCGCGACGGACTCGCCGAACCGCAGCCGCACGCGCATACCCGAAGCGCCGGGCCCGAACCCAAGCTGCAGGCCGCCATGCAGTTCCCTCCCGAAATCCAGCAGTATTCCTGGAGCCACTCCGCTGTTTACAAGGCGGCAGCCGGCCTTCCCGCCGCCCCAGCCGCCCTCCGGCACCTGGCCACGGGGGCGTTTCAGCAGCGCCTCCGCATCCTTAACCGCGAACCTCTCGCCAAATCCCGCCAGCTTCGGCGTGTGCCAGACCACTCGCACGGGATCCACATACGTCCGCACGCGCGGATCAACCGCATCCGCGAACACGCTGCCGGCAACGACAGCCGACGCCAAAACAAAGTTCAAGGTCTTCATGGCTTGAGATTGTACCATATTCAGATACTTGATGGAAGGTGACACGCGCCGCAATCACCTCGGCATTCAGCGCGGCATCTGCTTCTTGAACCAGATGTACTTCGTGATGTCGGCAATCTTGCCGTCCTTCAGCTCTGCGAACCGCACAAGCATCTGCGGGACGATTGGCGAGTCGTAGTCCCAGTTGTTGTTGAGCGTGGTGCACCAGGCGAACCGCACCGCGCCATCCTTGCCGCCCGGCACCACGTCCACGCCGTGCGTCCAGCCGAAAACATGCTTGCCGACCACCTTGAAGTCCCTGTCGAACACGATGAAGTTCGGCGTATGCGCCGCTTCGTCCGAGGTGTAGTAGCATACGTAGATGTAGGTGCCGTCGGTGGTGATGTTCTGCGCGCCGCAGCTCGCCTGCTCGCCGTGGTCCACCACGAACGGTGTGCCGATCGGCTCCAGCGTTTCGGCATTGAACTTGCCATAGTTGTTGCGGTTGCCGACCTGCGAATTCCAGTCCTCCATGCCCATGCCAAGGATGATCACGCCGTCAAGGCACGTGATGCCGTCGCAGGCCTTTGTCCATTCCGGCAAGCGCTTCTCCTTCAACAGCTCCAGGGTCTCCGCGTCGTACATCTTGATGACCGCGCACCATTTGCCGTCCTTCTTCGCAGGCTCCTCCCACACGCCCGTGTAGACTTTGCCCTTCCAGTGGCAGATGTCGCCGCCGTGACGTGGCACCTCCGCGCGCTTAAGGAACCTGCCCTTCCAGTCGGTCTTCACGATCTGGTTGTGGAACGAGAAGTACAGGGCGTTGGAAGTGACGCACATGCCCTGCACATGGCCGCTACACTTCCCGTCAACAACCTTCTTGACTGCGTCAGGCGCCGAAAGGAACGCCCACCAGCGCGGCACCTTCCAGTCCCCGGCGTCAGCCCATGCGCACCCCGCCGCGCACACGGCGAGGGCGGCCAATGCCGTCCTGATCGTTCTATTGCACGTTGCCATGAATGATAACTCCCTTCTTCTCTTCCTTTAACGCCGTTGATTATAATGCCGCCCGACAGATTTCCCGGCACAATCCACCTGCATTTTCAGGAAACGGCTCAAAGGCTTGCGCACCGTCGTCATCAGATTGGTCCTTCCCCGACATAATCTCCCATGCAATTCACCATGCACACCCCATATAGCGGAACAGATGTAAGCCGGTAAACAAACTTTCCGCGACACGGATCCTCAATGGATACATCCTGCACGACATACTTTGAGGCGTCGAAACGCAAGGCATTATGCAACCGCTTCTCGACCACCATCTGCCGCAACGCCTTCATCCCTCCCGCTTTGCCTGCCTTCACCTCCACCGGTACAACATTCATTCCGCGTTCAATGACATAGTCCACCTCCGCATTGACCGACACTCCCTTCCGAAGCCAATAGTTCAGACGAGGCTCCTCGAACAAGCCTTGTCGGAAAAACAGATGCTGCCCAATGAACTGCTCTGCCATGCGCCCTTCGTTCACGAGCCGTATGTCATCCATCGCCATGAGCGCAGCTCCATGCAACCCGTTTGCATAGTTCATAAGTCCGACATCAAGGAAGATTAGTTTGCGCACATTCGCCCTTTCCTCGGCGTCAAGCGGAATGCCGCCAGCGTCGGAATGGACCACAGGACAGGCGACACGTGCCTTGACAAAGAGATCAATAACGGAAGCCACCTGCACCGACTTGTGTTCGCGCGAATAGTTCACGTACTTGACCTTTTCGCCGACATGCGCTGGAATGGCACGAAAGATGCGCTGCATCAGCGCAAGATCGGCCCCATTTGCGTATTTCGCGAAATCATCGATATAGGTGTTGAAGATACGCCGATGGACTGCCGAGACAGCTGCCATGTCGCCGGTGTCAAGCCAAGTCTGCACCGCCTCCGGCATGCCACCCACAAACATAAAACGCCGTACAAGCTCCATCAGTCCATCATGCGCAGAATCCGATATCCCAGCTGCGATCTTTTCGGCGGAAAGATATCCCGCAAGATAGCCGTCTGCCGCCTCCGCAAACTCACCAAACGTAACAGGACCGAGAAACATATATTCCACCCGCCCAACGGGCATCGAAAAACGATGCTTCGCAAGCGTGAACTCCAGCAACGAACCAGCCGAGACTACCGGAATGGACGGCATCTCCTCGTAGAAGTATCTCAACGCATCTATCGCTTCAGGTACGGCCTGTATCTCATCCAGGAACAAAAGTGAATTCTCGGCTCGTATATCCCGTGAAAGACGATCGCTCAACTCATCACATATGCGCACCGGATCAAGTGTGCTGAACACTTTCGCAAGATCAAGATGGCGATAAAGGTTGATTTCATTCAGGACAAGCCCCTCGTGCGCAGCAAAATCACGCACAAGAGTCGATTTGCCAACCTGTCGGGCACCACGAATGACAAGTGGATGCCGATTAGTCGATAAAAACCATTTCTTGACTTCCTTTTCCGCAGTTCTAAACATGACACGTCTCCTTTTTGTCGCCTCAGTCGACAAAACAGACCCCTGTTTCGTCTTGGCGCAGGATAAAAACGGGGGGGTAGTGTACCACATTTCAGTATCACATGCAATGTATTCGGTGACTGGAGTTTACCCATTTTTTGACTGGCCCTAACCAATGTGCTGAAGCGACGGCGCGCGGCCCTCCCAATGAATAAACCCCATTTGTCGCTATTTCTATAGTCTATTGTTTTGCCATTGTTGCAAATCCGTCCTGATGTGCGGACTCATGTCCGCACAACCACCCATAGGGCGCGTTGCCCTCAACGCGCCGCCGGGGCCGAGACCAGACAGCTTTCTTTCCGTGTCCAAACCAGCATCGCTCTGTGACCAGACGGAGTGGCATCTGTGACCAAAAGGAGTGGGGTCTGTG
>CAMPAA010000164.1 GCA_946631345.1 uncultured Verrucomicrobiota bacterium | reverse complement strand
CCGTGAACACGTCCACGGCGTTCTGCGCGAACGTCTCGCGCGCCGCCGCGAAGATGCGGTCGAGCGCCGGGTCGGAAGACCTGAACTTCGCCCTTTTCGCGTCCGGGTTCTTGTATGCGCGCACATGCACGTCGTCCACCGTCATCTCGCCGTCCAGCGTGAACAGGTGGAGATGGCGGAACGTATACGGCTCAAACGCCTCCACGCGGTAGGTTCCGGGCTGCATGTCAAAGACGACAGCGTTCGCCACGCCGTACCGCAGCGGATTGACCTTGCCGTCCTGCAGTATTTCGTCGAACGCCATCCATAGCCGCCCGGCCTTCCGGCAGACCACCGACACGCCGGGAAACCCGGTCTCGTTGAAGCCAACGTCGAAAAGCAGCCCCTTCCCGGCGGCCAGAGCCGTTTCGCCCTTGCCTACGACCGGCTTCTGCGACACGGTCTCCACATGCTGAAGTTCGCGCCAGATGTTGATGTCGAGCGAGTCCGGCGGGTAGCACTTGAAATCGGCCGACGGCTTGTCCACAAACCGCGTTTTCCTGTAGCTGATGCCATCCTTCCACCTCACCGCCGTTTCCGCCTTTGGCGCACCGATACGAGTCACCGACATATCGGGGAGCGGCGCGATGCGCTCCACGAGCGACACGGCGGGCTGCTCGGCAAGCGGCAGCTCCGCCGCCTTGAAGTCCGGCGCAAGGCGGTATGCCTCGCCGAAGGCGCGCTGGAAGCTGTAGCGCGAACACTTCGTTACACGCGACGTCCCGTATGCCTTGGCATCTTTGCCCGTCGCCACCAGCACGCGCCCGTCCAAAACCACTTCGGCCTGCAGGAACGCCGGATGCGCGGGTATGTAGTAGTTGTTGCAGTTGTAGGCCGACACCTCCACCGAAAGGTCGTTGCCGCCCGCCGCCGCCTCAAGAGGCCATTCGTCCACGCGGAAGAACCCCTTCGCCGCCCGCGCTGGCCCGTATCCGGCAAACTTCCCGTTTAGGCGTATGCGGTACACCGACGTCCCGGCGATCCGCAGGACCGGACGGTCTCCCGGCTTCGCCTCGAAACGGAGCCGAAACTCGACAAAATCGTTCATTATGCGTTCGCGGCCCTGCGGCCACACCGGCCTAGCCGACTGGAACGCAGGAGCGGAAGCGCCGTCAGTCGCCATGAACGGCATTGCACATAGCGCGACAACCACGCCATGTAATACGAAGTTTTGTATGCTTTTCATGCGGAGTATTATACCACAGACCGCGAATTGCCATACGGCACAGATTGACTGGAGTTTGCCCATTCAAGGGACGACGCGACCTAACCAACCCCCACACCTGACCATCGCCGATACTCCCACCGACCATCGCCGATGCTCCCATCAAATAAACACATATTCTTCTATTGTGAATAGAAGTGTACGCCACGCAGAACGCGTTGCCAACAACACCCTGCCGCCTTCATGAGAAAGAATCGGGCGGACGAGGAGGATATCCCATTCAGTATATCCTTATCTCGAACACATTAGCCTCCGGCGCACCATGCGTTGCCTTCACGGTAAGGCGCACCGCCTTCAGGCGTTGAGGAGGAAAACGATGCACGCGATGCCGCTGGAAATTCCCCCTCTCGTCCGCCAGCACGTGCCAGTTTTCGCCATCCGCGCTGCCCTCCAACACATAGTCCTTCACCATCTCCTCTGCCTGGCGGTGCAGCCAGGCGTTGAACTCAAGGTCGGAATCGAACGTCAGCCGCACCTCATGCACTTCCGCCGCCTCGGCGAGATCCAGCCTGATCCACTGCGGCAGGGATTCGCCTACCGCCGACACCCATGCGTGGGAGCTCTTGCCCACTGGCCGCGAGATGCCGTCGATCACGTTCTCCGGTGCGACGTCGCCGTATGTGATCATGCCAGGCTTGAGGCGCCCTCCTCCGTTCGGGGAGTAGCGCACCGTCTCCTTTGCGCACGAGCTGGCCGTCACCCTGGCGCGCAGAGCGAGATCGGCGGGGTCGGCGTTGCGCAGACCGGGGATGTAGGCGTCATCCCGCAGAAGCCGCTGCTGCAGCTCCCCGATTCTGGACTTTCCGAGCACGCGCGGGGAAAGTCCCTCCGCCACGCACATTGCCGCCGCCGTTCCGACGGCCTGCCCTATGACAGCGCAGGTGGACTGCACGCGCGTGGAGCCGAGCGCCGCGTGGGAAACGGAGATGTCGCGGCCTGCCATCATCAGGTTCGGCACGTTTGCCGAGTAGAGCGAACGGAACGGTATTGTGTATATCGGCACGGGTGGATGCCTCACGCACCAGCCGTCGGAATCCGGCGCGCTCATGCCAAGCGGATCGTGTATGTCGATCGACCACCCGCCGTAGGCCACGGCGTCAGGGATCACCCTGCCGGAAAGGCAGTCGTTGGCCGTGAGGATGTAGTCGCCGACAAGGCGGCGCGCCTCACGCCGTCCATCCATGATAGGCACCTCGCGCATCGCGTACCGCGCTGCGGCCTCGCGCACGGGCGAGTCGTTCTTGAGCCAGCCCCAGTACGCAAATGAAATGCGGATCAGCTCGTCGCGCGCCCGCTCCGGGTCGGCGCAGTCGTCAAAAAAGCCAGAATGCTCCACCCACCACTGTCCGCGCACCCCGCGCACCTTGCGCGTGAAACCCGGCGGCAGGACGCGGGCCCATTCCGGCGTAGTGTAGGCGACCGGCCCATCCGTCTCTTCGGCACGGTAGCACACCCCTACCCGAGGCTCGTGCAGCAGCCCTGACATGGTGAACGTGTCGGGGCGCTCCGGAGCCTCGGCCTCTCCGAACTCGCGCCGGGCCTCGCGCCCTTCGCGATACCTGGCGCCCGCAAAATAGCCGAGCCATCCATCGCCGGTCGCGTCCACGAAAACGCTCCCTTCGTAGCGCGACCAGCGCCCCGTCATCGTGCTGCGGCACCGCACGGCACGCACGCCGCCTTCAGCCATCTCCACCTCAAGCATGCGTTCGCAAGTGAACACGGTCAGATTAGTCTCGGCATCGACCAGCGCACGGTATGCGCCCGACATGCCGGGGGCAGGATGGCGCGTACGGTAGCACGCCGCCTCCTCGGTGATCCCGGTTTCGCGGGCGGCCGGCTTGTCCACAACCGCGCCGCACATGTTCACGCCTATCTCGTCGGACGCATTTCCCCCCAGCACCGGCCTGTCGCCGATTAGCGCGACCTTCGCCCCTTCCCGAGCGGCGGCGACGGCCGCAGGAACGCCTCCCGGCCCGGCCCCGACGACAACCACGTCGAATCTCCCCCGCTCCTCTGCGGCCGCAACGTCACCCTTCAGCCGCAGACGTTCGGCGCGCAGCTGTTCAGCGCCGTCCGGCGGCACATATGCGTGGTCGGTCGTGAATATGAGCGCGTCGCACCTGCCGAAATATCCGCTTGCATCCCTAAGCTCAAGCCTGTGCCCGCCCTGGGCGAGGTCAAATTCGCCGGCAAGCTCCCAAAGCCAGCCCACACGCCGGGACACGCCAAGCCGCGCGCCAAACCTGCCGTCCACGCCCACCATGAACGCGCCCGGTGAGAATTCTGGGAGCCAATCCTTCGTCCGCGCCCAAATGCGCCACCGGCCGGCGCGCGGAACCTCCACCGTCGTCGCAGCCGAACCTATCGGCTCGCCAACACCGCTGGCGATCAGGTAGGCGGACCCCATCTTGTGCGTGAACTGTGTATCCAGCCGCCATTTCCCGTATTCGGCGAAATCCTCGGCCTCAATGAAGAGAAATCCGGGCACGGTCTCCTTCGCCGTTGACGCCTTTGGCCGATGCTCCAAGCAGGTTTCAGCTCCCGCCCACGCACCTGGGCTTAGCGGCGGGCGTGGAGCCAACGGCCCTTTTGCGGCGAAAGCCGCCTCCACCCATGCCGCCGAGAAGAAAAGAACGAGTGCGGTGCCGCAGTTTCTGTACATGCCTCCTCCTGTCTATTTTCCGTCGTACTTGGCCAGCACGGCCCGCGCGTGGGCCGAGAGAAGTCCGCGAGGATCCCGCGCGTAGGACTCGTAAGTTCTGCGGGCCAGGCCTTCAAAGTCGCCGCAAGCCATGAGCGCACGCGCAATCGCAAGCTCCCTGAAGCAGAGGTCGTACTCCTCTCCAACGCCATATCCGCCCGTCGGCGGAAGTTCGCATACGCCTTTCACGGAATGGCCGTGCATGCCATCGGCCCGCAGAAGCCTTGCCAGCGGCTCGGCGGCGGCGGAATCGCCAAGCGCCTCCACCGCAAGCATCACCATGCGCACATCCCTCAGCCGCGCACCTGGCTTGACCTTTGACAGCAGGCCCAGAAGAGGCGCCACAGCACGCCTGTCGCGCGTTCGCGCAAGCGCAAGCATGAAGCCTTCGGAAGGTCGCCCATGGCTGTACACGCCGGTCCCGCCCATGAAGCCGTCCATTGCATTGCCCTGATCGTCAACGGCCTTCCCGTCCCGTATGCGCGCCATCTTCTCGGCACCCGTCACCACTGCCACCAGCGTATCAACGCCTGTTCCGTCGCCCATCAGACCAAGCGCAAGCGCATATGCCTGGCGCGCCGGCGCGCCTTTCGCCGCCGCATACGCCTTGCGCAGGAGCGGCAGCGCCCTCGGCCTGTTCTCCGGGCGATACAGCACGTGGCCACCCTTGAAAGCCTGCGGAAGAGTCTTTACGCTTGCGGCGATAACGGCATCGGATGAGCAGTCGTCATCCTGCGCCCAACCACGGGCCTCCTGCGCAAGGATGCCCTTTTCGACAAGCCTTGCGCGAAGTTCAGCGAGGTCGATCTTGCGGAAGTCGCCTCCCTGCGCGACAGCCATCGCCGCAGCCGTCCCCACGCCATATCCCATGTTCATGAGGTCTGGCTGCATGCGCGTTATGGAGAGAACGTCATGTGCGACACCTGCGCCAAGGCCAACGACCGCAAGCCCCGCAATTCCCTTTGGCAGCATGGACCTGAGCGGCAGATTGACATGGAACATATGGCGATCCTCGTTGCCGCCGCGCACTACGCGAGTGGAGCGCTCGGCTAGATAGCCGAAGTCGTCCGTGAGATAGCCGTGAGGATCCTGCCGGCTCTGAGCCTGCGCAACCGTATCCTTGAAGCGGCGGTTGGCCACCACATCCTCGCCGACAAGCCGGTAGTCAGGAACGATTCGCCTGCGTTCGCGTGAATCAGGGAGCTTGGCGATGTCCCAGGCGTCCGGCGCACCGGCGCGCGCACGCAGGCTGAACAGCCAGAGGTCATTCGCATCAGCGTCGTTCAGGTAGCCGAAATCAGAGTTGATCCCTGCGTATCCGAGGCGCTGCGGGGATTGCCCGGCGCTCTGCACTGCGATCTCGGCTGCGGAGATCAGCTCCGTCTGCGCCCCGGCGGCCGCCGCCACGTCCGAATTGCCGGTGCCGTCTATCACGCACTTTGCGCGCACTATGCCACAGCCGAGCGGCGTAGCCACCTCCACACCCGTGACCCTGTCGCCCTCGCGCAGCGCCCCTACGCCCATTGCGCCGAACCACACCGTCACGCCCGCCTCACGGCACATGCTGCGCCACACCTCGGCGCGTTTGTACTGGCCAAGGCCATGCGATCTGCCGCACGCCGCGTTGAACTCGCTCGTAAAGCCGCACCGGTTGCCGTCAAAATAGCCCAGAACCATGCCGTCTGTACCAACGCCGCCAAGCATATCGCAGAACTCCACCACAAGCGTCCTGGCACCGCCCCGTGCGGCGGCGATCGCGGCAGGCGCGCCGGCAGTCCCACCGCCCACGACCACAACATCATATTCGCCCCACACCGGAAGCTCGCCGGACGCCACGTCTTTCGCGCCCGCCATCGCGTTCGCCGACGGATGCCACACAAGCATGTCTGCCGCGTCCACCATGCGGTGGGCTTTCGTCAGTTCACGCGCCTCCCATTCCGCCGCCGCGAAGCTGGGGAACGTGCCGTCTTTCATCGGGACCTTGAACGTGCAACGGTACATCTTCCCGTCAAGCTCGGTATGGGCCGTCCTGAACGGACGCGGGAACTCCTCCACCTCCATCCCTGGCGCGGCGGGTGCCCCACGGTCGGCGATGACCACGCGGGAGAACGTCTCCTCCCCTGCGACAGCAGGCACCTTCCCCAGAAGACCATACAGCGTTGCGTCCACGACCTCCTTCGCCCGTATCACCGTGCGCCCTGACCTGTTTGCGATCTCAACCCCGTCAATCCTGCCGGCGTCATTGCGGAACACCCTGCGCACTGGGCTGCACGTTATGAAGTCCACCCCGGCATCCAGGAGCTCCCTGTCATACACCCGCTTCACCTTCAGCGGACTCGGCGGTGCCATCGTCTCCTCCGCGTCCTTCAGGTGGAAGCGGATGCGCGACACCAGCTGATGGTGCGCCGCGGGATCCACGCAAACCTTGACGGTGGCCTCGGAAAGCTCCGCATCCACGTCACCCTCGAAAAGCACTGCCTGACCTTCAGAATACCACCCGGTGTGCGGAAGGTCCAACACCCTTCCCCTGCGCGAAAGCTCGACCGATTCACCTTTGCGCGGCCCGTCAAGGATGGTCATCGTCACCCTGGAGGTCGCAACCCGCCGCGCACCGGGCTTCTCTGCGTCAAGCCGCTTGAAGTCCCGCTCCCGCATGATGCTGGTGCCGATCCACCGCTTCGGCTCCAGCACCAGAACACCGACCTTGGAAATGTGCGCCCGCTGGCGCAAGACGCACCTGTACGTGACATCGTCAATGTAAAGGACTCCATCGGACATTGTCGGAGGGTCGCCTGGCTCGGCGATGCGGAACCACCTGTCGTGGTGGAAGATGTGCCGTATTCCGTCCGTGGGATGATCCGGGAAATAGTCGAACGGCGCCAAGCCGCCCATCGACCGCCACAAGCGCCGCTCAAGAGGCGTCTCCGGCTTTCTTCCGGCTTCATGGCCAAGTTCAAGCGTGGATGCAAGGTCTTCGCCGAGGAAGGCGTGCGGAGTTGCAAGGTACACGCTTTTGCCGGCGGACTTTGCAGCCACGGCTGCGAGTACGCCCTTTGTCGTGCCCCCGATCACAAGCACATCCACCTCGGAGGGCGGCACTCCGGCAAACGCATGCGCACACATCAGGATTGCTACCAGTGTTTTCTTCATGCGCAAATTATATCACAACATGGCGGGGAATCATCTCCATATCACGTCTTCAACCCTGCCGCCATGCATCTTGA
>CAMPAA010000163.1 GCA_946631345.1 uncultured Verrucomicrobiota bacterium | reverse complement strand
CGGCCGCTTTATCAAAGCGGCCCTACCATTTTCCGCGTTGATGTCATCGCGCCTTCCAACCTTGAACCTTAAACGAAACAACTTTTAAACCTCAGATGCGGCAAGCAAATAGAGTGATTTTCAGCCGCAAAGAGCACAAAGGCTTTGCGAACTATGCGTTCTTTGCGGCTCACCATATTTCATTGCCAGTGCAACATGACGGATAGTCCAGTGGGGCGGGGGGTTGAAAAAGAAAAAAAAATGATACACTTTAGGCGTTTTTTCTTAAGGCTCAAAAGGAAAGGTGCTGGAAGATGAGAAAGAGTACGGTCGCAATGGTGGCGAGGACGCCACGTCGTGGATATGCGTCGGGATTGGGTGCGCATCTGCGCATCGCCGTTGCCGCAGTTTCGGCGCTTGCCGCACCTTGTGCGATGGCCGATGCGCGTGATGGCCTCATTCACTGGTGGAGAGCCAGCGACCTCAACGGCGACGGCCTTCTTCAGCCCGGCGAACTGTACGACGCCATGACCATATCGGCCGCGAATCCGCTGACGGCCTCATTGATCGTGCAGGACGCCGAAAGCGAAATGGCGGTGCCCGCAAGCATCGGAACCGGCGTGACGCGCGCATCCATGCGCAAGACGTACGCCGACGCCGAATATTTCTCGCTGAACAATCCGACGAACTACGACGCCAACGGCGACCTCGTGGCGAACTGGCAGTCGATAACGCTGTCGAACGCGTCGTCGATGGCCGTTCCCGTCGGCGCGTTCGAGGGAACGGTGATCGCAAGATTCAGGTGGCACGGATGTTCATCCAAGAAAAACAACGCCGGAAGCGGCTACAACTACAATGTTACGCTGTTCGCAAACAACTACTATCCCAACGCCGCGCGCGGGTGGCGCATCAGCCTGAGATGCTATGACAGCGGAACATCAACCTTGATGTATCCGTCGATGTACATCGGCAACGGCAAGAGCTATGAGGAGTTCGGCACTTTTGGCGTTGGCTCGAACTTCCTCGTCCGGAAGGGCATGTGGTGCGACCTCGCGGTGTCGTTCAGTCGCGATGCGGAAGGCAACGTGGCGGTGCTGTACGTGCTGCGCAACTCCGAATTCACAAACAGCAGGGACAGAAACCACCAGACGTTCACAAAAACAGGCACGCAGACGACCATGGCCTCTGCCGCCGCCGGCGTGTACCCGTCCTACATCGGCTACAACGGGATGACGGGGTTTGAGAGCCCGCTTGCGCGCGGCGAGGATACGTTCGGCGGCGACATCTACGACATACGGGTGTACGACCGTGCGATGGGCGAATATGAAGCGCTCGCAGAGTTGGTGGATTCCGCGCCGCTCTGCGAGATCGGCAGCGCGAACGGAAGCGGCGACGAGTTCTCCGACTCCGGCGCGGCGGCGGTGTACGAACCCGCCACGATGGACTGGTCGAGGATGCGCAAGACGCTCAACGCGGCGAATCCGTCGCTGTCGGTGAAGTGCGACGTGGAGGAGAACGGACACTCGCTCGGGCGGCTCGTGGAGCTGAAGGTGATTAAGGGTGGAGCGTCGGGGAGCGTGGAGGTCGCGGCCAACGGCGTGACCTTCGGGCGCAAGGTGGTCAACGCCGACGGATGGCTGCGGTTCTTTGTTTCGGAGCAGCGGATGTCCACACTCGTGAAGGATGCGGAAACCGGAAAGTATCCGCTCACGCTCACCTTCACGCGCAAGGGCGACCTCTCCGCCGACCTCGTGGTGGACTATCTGCGGGTTGGCGGCGCATGGCAGCTTGGCGCGGCTGACAACAAGACCGATGGATTCGGCGGCAATGGCGACAACTACTACAACTTCTTCTATTGCGTAGGGCAGAACGACATATCGCAGTTCGTCAGCTCCCTCGGCACGCAAGGCCTGTACGCATACCTGAACCTGTATTTCCCCGTGGGGGACTGGGCAGCCGCGAATCTTGCCCACAGGCTTACGGTGAAGAGCTCGGGCAACAACAGGAGCGAACTGACGTTCAAGCTGAACGGCTCGGACGACGCCTTGGCGACGTTCGCCGAGAACGAGCTGTACAACGGCGGGCATGGCGCGACGATCGATCTGCCAGCCGGGGCGATTGCCGGCGCGAACCGGATATACCTGGACTGCCCGGCGGCCAGTCCGACTGTGTGGTCTTCATTCGACTACTGGCGCCTTGAGACCGTATGGACCGGGAAGAACTACGATACCGGCACGACGATAATATTCAAGTAGCGGCAGCATCTCGCCGGCCAAACCAGAAGGGAAATTACTATGTTGGCAACATCGCTCATGCTCGCCGCCGTGGTGGTGGCGAACCCTATCGTAGAGAAGGGCGGTCGCCTGGAGCTGAAACCGCAGATCGAGTTCGCAAGTGGCGATTCGCTAAGGAGCTACAGCCTCTTCGCGTATGTGCACGACACTCCTGCTGCGTTCGCGGAGATGCGCAAGGCCGACATCAGGCCGAACGGCAGAGACCCGTACTGGCGGTCGATTCCCATAGCGCCGTCCAAGTGGACCGGCACGCTGCCGGACAACCTTGAGCTGGATGTTTCCGGCTGGCCGGAGGGGGACTACCGCGTTACGCTCCAGTGCCACGTGAAGGACGCCGCCGGAAAGGACCGCTACCGTCCGCATCCGTTCGAGTTCTCGATACGCGAACGGCGTATGGGCGTGCCGTCTGGGCGGCAAATAGGTACGGAAGGTGGCGACACGCTGAACATCCCAAGACTTGCGGGGTTGCGCGGCGACCCCGCCGGAGCGCTTGCGGTGGACATCCCGTGGCAAACCGGGTTCACGCGCGTGAAGAGCGATGATCCGGCTGTGGGCGCCACCCGGTTCAAGGCGTTCCACGACGGGGACTGGCTGTACGTTGCCGTCGCGTGCGAAGAGCCTGAGGGTGCGGCGAAACTGGCCGCGCTCAAGCCGCATGGCCACGACAACGTGATGATTGCGCGTCAGGAGTGCATCGAGGTGAACATCGCGTTCGACAGGTCTGGAGTGGCGTTCCACAAGATGTGCGTGCGCCCGACCGGCGACTTTGCCGACTACTTCTGCGTCGACGACAACACCGGCACCGGCAACTTCACCTGCGACTCCAAATGGCAGAGCGGCGCTGTCGTGAAGACCGCAGTCCGCGACGATGGCTGGACTGCGGAAATCGCGGTTCCGTTCGGCCCGCTCTCCGGCGGCGCGGCGGGAAGCGTAAACGGGCTCCTTTCCATCGGGCGCACGCGAATCCTCGGAAAGAAGCCGGAATGGAGCATCTGGCCTGCGCGTGCGGAGGGGTTCTGCAAGCCAAAGACTTTCGCGAAGATGTCCGTAATGGAGTTCGACAGGCGTGCGCATCTCTTTGAGATGAACCTTGAAAGCTCCGCGACGGCCCCGAAGGATGGTTCGCTCGCGCTCACGGCCAAGGTCGGAGCCATAAATCGCACCGGCGACTTCCGCATCGCGGAGACGCGCGCGTATCTTGTGGATCTGAGCGGCAGAACCATGGCGTCCACCGCTGTGCCGGGGAAAGGGTTCCCGTCCGACAGGGTGCAACATGTCGCCGTCACGCTCGCAGGCGTCAAGAAGGGGCTGGCCACGCTGCATGTAGAGATGTATTCGGCTGACGGACGCCTTGAGGCGCAGACCGTGCGGGAGGTGGTCGTGGAGTATGAACCGGTGAAGATCGCCCTGTCAAAGCCGTGCTACCGGGATTGCGTGTTCGAGACGATGAAGCTCGGCGAAATCGTGGGAGAGGTGCGTCTGGAGGAGGGCGTAGGCAGGGCGCTCACCATTTCGCTCGAAGGTGCGGACACGGACGAGCGGCTGGAGATAGCCGCCGCTTCCGCTACGAACCTGTTCCGGTTCCCGTTCGCCGGCAAGGCCAAGGGCGACTACTTCATCAAGGCGGGCGGCGCGGTGAAGCGGGTGCGCAACCTTCCGTTCCAGGATGGCGAGATATGGCTTGACGAGACTGGCGCGGTGTACCGCAACGGCGAGAAGTTCCTGCCGTTCGGATGGTTCAGCGACCAGTACACGGAAAACTACCCCGGCCTCACCGTCGCCCATATGTACGACGGCCATGTGCGGGACCTGTCGTTCATCCGCAGGCAGTGCGACCGTGCCGGCAGATTGGGGCGCGCATGGATCGCCTCGCCATCCATCACCGAACCGGACGGGCGGAACATCTTCAGGACAA
Source organism: uncultured Verrucomicrobiota bacterium (assembly GCA_946631345.1). Classification (GTDB taxonomy): domain Bacteria; phylum Verrucomicrobiota; class Kiritimatiellia; order RFP12; family UBA1067; genus UBA1731. Next base: position 3,018 of record CAMPAA010000163.1, on the reverse strand, counting down.
AGGATCAGCAAGGCGCGTTCACGGAAGAGCAGAAGGCCTCCATACGCCGTTTCGCCGACGCGGTGAAGGATCATCCGTGGTTCTGCGCATACTACCTCTGCGACGAACCGGAGGGGCGGGACCTGAATCCGGAGTGGTTCCGGCAGGAGCGCGAGTTCCTTGCGGAGATCGATCCATACCACCCTACAATCATGCTCAACTATTCGATAGACGGCATCGTGCGCTACGCCGTTGCAGGGGCCGAGATAAACTGCCCTGACGCATATCCGTACTACTTCACCGACGGAACTACGCGCGCGCCGCGCAGGGTTGCGTACGACAAGGCCAAGGCCGCTTCGGCCAACGGTCAGTCGGGATGGCTCGTGCCTCAGCTGTTCGACTGGCCCACGCAGGAGCCGGGCAAGGTGGCCTGCGGACCAGACTACGATGAAATCCGGGAGCAGGCGCTTCTCGCGCTCGCCGGAGATTCGCGCGGACTGCTCTGGTACACGCGCTACAGCTACGGCGGCGCGCTGACCGAACACATGCGGCATGGGCCTCGCCTGTTGCTGGAGGAGCTGCTTGAGACGCGCGACGTGTTCCTCTCCCCGACCCGCGAAACATGGCTCAAGGCGACTTCCACGGGGCCGGATAAGACGCTGATAACGGCGCTCAAGAGCTTCGGCGGCGAGACGCTCGTTATCGCGGTAAACACATCCGACCGTGAAGTGACGGTGGAGTTTTCAGGAGCTAATCTCCCCGCGAAGATGTATCCGAACGGCGTAGCGGAACCCATTTCCGCAGTCGCGGGGAGGTTCTCAGACGCCCTCGGAAGGTTTGAGGCGAAGGTTTACTATGACCGCCAAAAGAAATTCGACCTGAAGGCGGCAAGGGAGCTGGTGCGAGGCCTGGAGGCAAATCGCCGCAAGCCAGGCAATCTCGCGGCTGCGCCGCGCACGCTCACTTACGGCGAGCTGAGGGATGTCGGCATGAAGGATATGCCGGAAGGCTGGTATCCGAGGATCGCCGCCTCCTCGTCGCAGAAGGAGTACGCAGAGCTGCCGTTCACGTACTTTCTGCAGGACGGCATAGTCGATGAACTGCCGCTGGTGCCGTTTCTCACATGGTCGCCAAAGAAATCCGACAAGTCACCCTGGGTGCGGGTGGAGTTTGGACAAAGGAAAAGGTTCTCGAAAGTGGTGCTGCACCGCTGCCGGGACGATGCCGGGCGGGTTGCCCTTCTGTCGGGTAGGGTCGTTGCGGACGGGCGCGAACTTGCGTCGTTCGGGCCGGGCGGATGCAAGGTGGAGCTGTCGTTCGAGGCAACGGAGTCGGATGCGGTGACGCTTGAGATCGGCCAACGCGATGCAAATGCCGGCTGCCGCCTCCTTTCGGAACTTGAAGTGTTCTGACGGATGCAAATCAAAAGATGGGGTGCGGCCCGTGATGGTGGGGCATCCGAATGCAATGTGCGCACGGGCTGTGGTATAATATGCGGCTGAAAAGTCATTTGTGCAAAAGGCTCATGAAAGGTTTAAGATGGCAATACTTGATCCCGTGAAGATGAAGGACTGGCAGATCGCCGAGGCGGCGGAGGAGAACATGCGCACGGCGGCGGATCTCGCGGCTGAGCTGGGGCTCAGGCCGGAGGAGTGGGAGCCGTACGGGCGGTATCTTGCGAAGATCGACGTGACGAAGGTGCTGTCGCGCCTCGGCGAGAGGAAGCGCGCGAAGTACATCGACGTGACGGCGATCACGCCGACGGCGCTTGGCGAGGGGAAGACCACCACCACGCTTGGCCTCGTGCAGGGTCTCGGCAGGCTGGGGCGGAAGGTGATAGGGTGCGTGCGGCAGCCGTCCGGCGGCCCGACGTTCAACATCAAGGGTTCGGCGGCCGGCGGCGGTCTGGCGCAGGTAATCCCGCTCACCAAGCTTTCCCTTGGCCTTACCGGCGACATCGACGCCATCACGAACGCCAACAATCTGGCGATGGTCGCCCTCAACGCCCGCATGCAACACGAGCGCAACCATGATGACGCCTGGCTCGCCGAACGTGGCCTGAAGCGGCTCGACATCGACCCTGACCGCGTGCAGCTCAGGTGGGCTATGGACTTCTGCGCGCAGGGCCTGCGCAACATCGACATCGGCATCGGCGGCAGGCTGGACGGCTTCAGCATGAGGAGCGGCTTCTACATCACCGTCGCGTCAGAGGTTATGGCGATACTCGCTATGTCCGCCGACCTCGCCGATCTCCGGCGGCGGCTCTCAAAGGTCGTGGTGGCGTATTCGCGGAGCGGGGCACCCGTGACGACGGCGGATCTCGAGGTGGACGGCGCGATGTGCGCGCTGCTGGTGGAGGCGGTGAAGCCCACGCTCATGCAGTCGATAGAGGGTCAGCCGATGCTCGTGCATGCGGGGCCGTTCGCCAACATCGCCATCGGGCAGAACTCGGTGGTTGCGGACCGCCTCGCCTGCGCGCTCGGCGACTACGTGGTCACGGAGAGCGGCTTCGCCTCCGACATGGGCTACGAGAAGTTCTGGAACATCAAGTGCCGCTGTTCTGGGCTCAGGCCGGACGCCGTGGTGCTCGTGGCGACCGTGCGCGCGCTCAAGGCGCATGGCGGCGCCCCTGCGGTGAAGGCGGGGCTGCCGCTCGACCCGGTGTACACGACGGAGAACCTCGAGCTGCTGGAGAAGGGCTGCGAGAACCTGCTCGCCCACATAGACATCATCCGCCGGTCAGGCATCAGGCCTGTGGTGTGCCTCAATGCGTTCTACACCGATACGGAGAGCGAGCGTGCGCTCGTGCGGAAGGTCGTGGAGAAGGCCGGGGCGAGGTTCGCGGTCTCCGACCACTGGCTCAAGGGCGGCGAAGGCGCGCTTGAGCTGGCCGAGGCGGTGATCGCCGCCTGCGACGAGCCCAACGAGTTCGCCTATCTCTGCGACCTCGACGAGCCGCTGAAAGACCGCATCGAGAGGCAGGTCAAGGAGGTGTACGGCGGCGATGGCGTGGACTTCGAGCCGGCCGCCCTCGAAAAG
>CAMPAA010000162.1 GCA_946631345.1 uncultured Verrucomicrobiota bacterium | reverse complement strand
AGTTTTTTCACTTTCCCCCTTGACGCAATACATACTTGTCCCCACAAATATTACGGCGTGGGCTACCGTTCACCGCCAGGTGCCATCGTGTGCAATGTCGAGGCTGCCGGTTGCGCAGCGCAGCTCAAGGTCGCTCGTCCACCAGTCAATCACTGCCGAGCAGAGTGCGTTGCGGGCGGAGAGCAGTGCGCTCTCTGCTTCGAGGATGTCTCGCATGGAGCTGCGGCCCGACTGCATGAACAGGTCGTTCGCCTCCACGCGCATGCAGGCGGTGCGGTATGCCTCCACCTTGTTGCCGTAGAGGGCGCGTGACGCCACAAGGTCGCGGTATCCGGCACGCACCTCGTTCTTCACGGCATCCTCGTCCTCCACGTATGCGCGCTCCGCCTGATCCCGGGCCACGAGCACCTGCCGGTACTGGTTGCGTTCGCGGCGGCGGTCCCATGGCATAGAGAATTTCACCTGCGCCCGCGTAGCGGTGGCGTCATCCACGTCATCATGCCGTTGGCGTGAGGCATCGTACGAGGCACCGCCCTCCACCGTGAGGTCGGCGCGCAGGGCGTCAGCCTTGATCTTCACCTGGCGCCGAGCATCCTCCGCCTCGCCCCGCGCCACTGCGAGGTCGCGCCGGCTGCGGATGGCCTCCGCCAACGCCTGCGACTCCATTGGGAATGAGGACAACGCATCGTCAGAGGCGGATGCCAACGACTCCATGCGCTCCTCGAGGGCGCGCAGCTCCTCATCGCGCAGTTCGACCGGCATCTCCGGCGAAAGGCCGAGGGTGATCTTGAACCCGTCGAGCGCGTCCTGGTAGCTTTGCAGGGTTGTGATCATCGTCTGGCGGGCGTTAAGCAGATCTGTCTTGGCCTGGTCGGTCTGTATGCGGTCCATGCGCCCCGCCTTGAACATCATCTCCGCGCGCGCGTAGTTCTGCTCGAGCCGCTTCACGTTGTCGCCGGAGTTGCGGTGGTTCTGAAGTATCTTCAACACGTTGAAGTACGCCTTTGCGAGCGAGAGCGCAAACGTCTGCCGGTAGCGTTCGAACGTCCAGATCGCGTACACAAGGCTGCGTTCAGCCTGCGTGAGCGGTTCGCGCACCACATCGCGCCCGGCTCCGCGCAGGAGCGGTATGGACATCGTGATGTCGCCCGTCCAGGCGAAGCTGTGCCAGTCGTCGCGTATCATGCGCGCTATGTCAACGGCGGCGTTGCCTGTCATCACAGCCCCCTGCTCAAACCTGCGACGCGCGAGGCTCGGGTCACCGCCGGCCCTGGCGGACTCCCTCACGATCTCAGGACCGCCCGAGAGCGCACCGAGAATCATGCCGGAGAACGTAGTGGAGAACGCATACTCCTCCGAGTCGAGCGCCAGCGCCCGCACGAACACGGCCTCCTTGAGAGCGAGGAATCGCCGGTTGCCCTTCGCACCCACGCGGAGCGCGTCGTCGAGCGAGAGGCGAACCATGCCGTTAGTGTCCGGCACGAGAGGTGCGATGGGGTCGCCGGACGATGCGATGCCAAAGATGTTGGTGACTCCCATCGCCTTCTCCCATGCGGCGATGGTCAGCTCGTCGGCGGTTCTGTCGGCGTCAAGCGCCGCGCGTTCGGGCGAGAGGCAGCCCGCCGCGATCGCGAGGGCCAAGAGCGCGGGCCCCGCCCTCATCAGGCTCCTTTCATCTCCGCGAGGGTCACGCGCCCGTCGTAGAGCGCCTTGCCGACTATCGCCGCCCGCAGGTTGGGGCGGCCGAGTGCGACGAGGTTGCGGACATCCTGCACCGACGACACTCCGCCTGAAGCGGTTATGTCGCAGGATGGGGCGGCGTCGCATATCGCCGCCATCTGTGCGAGGTTCGGGCCGCCGAGCATACCGTCGGTGGCGGTGTCGGTGTAGATGATCGTCTTCACCCCCATCGCGGCCACTGCGCGCGCGAGCTCGGTCGCTGGCGTCTTCGACGTCTCGACCCAGCCTTTCGTCTGCACGAACCCGTCGCGGGCGTCGATGCCCACCGCAATGCGTTCGCCGTATATCTCGACCGAACTTGCGAGAAACTCCGGGTTGTCAAGGGCGGCAGAACCGATGATCGCGCGCGCGGCGCCAGCCTCGATGACCGCCGCCACCGCCTCTGGCGTGCGCAGGCCGCCGCCCACCTCGACCGGCCCGCCGAACGCCTTTATTATCTCGGCAATCGTCTCCGCGTGCCTGGGGGTGCCGGCGAACGCGCCATCGAGATCGACCACGTGCAGCTCCTCGCCGCCCTGCCTCCGCCAGTCCGCAGCCTGCGCAGCGGGATCGTCGCCATATACGGTCACGTCGTCTTCGCGCCCCTGCCGGAGACGCACGCACTTGCCGCCCTTGAGGTCTATTGCAGGAAGGATTACCATGTCAGATTTTCCCCTTGGACGACGGAACGCCCTTCTCGCGCGGATCATTGGCAACAGCCTGCCGCAGTGCGCGCGCGAACGCCTTGAACATGCCCTCGCACACGTGATGCGCCTCGTCGCCGTATATCTCACGCAGATGCACGTTGAGACGCCCCTCCACAGAAACCGCGCGGAAGAACTCCTCGATAAGCTTCACCTCGAAGTCGCGCACCATCATGTGCTTCTTGCCGGTCGCCATCACCTCGAACGGTCTGCCGCCGAGATCTATGGAGGCCTCGCACAGGGCCTCGTCCATCGGGATGGACGCAAACCCGTAGCGCACGATTCCCCTGCGTTCGCCAAGCGCGCGGTCAAGCGCCTGTCCGAACACGAGACCTACATCCTCCACCGTGTGGTGGTAGTCCACGTCGATGTCGCCGGCCGCCTTGATGGTGAGGTCGATCAGGGCGTGCTTCTTAAGCAGCTCCAGCATGTGGTTGAAAAATCCGATGCCCGTATCGACGGTTCCCTTGCCGGATCCGTCGAGGTTGAGGCTCAGCGAAATCTTCGTCTCTTTCGTCTCCCGCCTGACATCCGCAACACGCTTTGCTCGATCTGCCATAGTTCTCCTTTGAGTCCTTGTGACCGCAGATTATACCACAAATCAGCGCCGTTCCCCGGCGATTTTCTCGACGGCGGCCAGCAGCGCCCCGGAATCGGCGAACGCTCGAGCGTTCGCCGCGGGCAGGAACCTGGCAGCCTTCCCCCATGCGAAGACCTCTCCGCCCTTGGCGACGAAGTCCTGAAAGAGTCCGCGCATCTCCGCCGTCATGTACTTCTCAAGCAGCGGAATGTCGCCATCCGGGATCACGAGCACGTCGCAGTGGCTGAACTCTCCGCGCGCGGCGCATTCGTCGTCAACCGCCCTGTAATCCACGCGCGGCATGGCGTCGAGTCGAGCCGCAGGCAGGTAGCTCTCCTTTCCCATGATACCAGGCGAGAAGTAGCCAAGCCTAAGCGCGCCGCGAGCCTTGCGCGGGAAGTCAAACGTCACCTCTCGCCCGGTGAGCAGCTTGAACCCTCCGGAGATGAGGTCACGGGTCGAAGGCTGGAACTCCGGATGCAGCGCGGTCACGAGCAGTCGCCCCTTTCCGTAGCCTGCGGTGATGAACGCCGGCAGGCCCTGCATCGGGAACGGCTCGGCGTCCGCATTCTGCTGGATAGAGCCTGCGAATGTTGCCAGCACCTCTACGTCGTGGCAGTCCGGCACGCCGCTCGGGTCCGTCGGCTGGAGCTGCGGCCCCGAATAGTACGGCACCACGTGTGTGCCTGCCGCCACCCCCATGAGCGCCGCCGCGCGCTCCGTGAAGTTCACCTTCATAAGGCAATCGCCCCGACGCACCATCGACTTCTTCGCATAAGGTATCACGCGCAGGAGTCCGGGCAGATCCTGCGTGAGCGAGCATCCCGCGCACGTGCCGTAGTAGCGGCCGCCCCTGCGCAGGAACTCCCTTATCCTCTCCATGCCGGCCTCGCCAAGCGACTCCGCCTGCCACGCACTGCGCCCGCCGGGCATCACCAGCACGTCAAGCCCATCGAGCCCACCAGCGCGGACGTCCTCGCCCTCCAGCCATGTCAGCTCGATATCCGGCGAGTGCGTGAGATAGTTCTGCCATCCAAGCCCCCAGTTTCCGCGCCCTCCGCGCCCGACGTAGTAGCCAACCTTCAGCTTGGGCGAGGCCAATGCGCACGCCGCAGCAGCCATCGTCACCGCCATCGCGATCCTCTTCATGTGATGTTTTCCTTTCTTCTCTTCCGTTGCAAAACCGTGTTCAGCCTCAGGCCTTGTGCCGCATGAGAAACAGGCTCACGCCTATCCACATCGCCAGCATCACTGCCGATACGATAAAGACAGGCACCCAGCCCACGGTGAGCACCAGCGCGAACGCCAGCGCCACCCACAGGTTCATCGCCGGCTCGTGCAGCAGCTGCTTGCCGGCGAAGGATGCCGCAGCGATCGTCTTGCTGTCGGGATCGACCGTGCGCAGGAGCAGCAGCCCCGTTGCAGTCACTCCCGTCGCCTGACCGAACTCCGCGATGCCGCGTTCGAACCACGCCTCCCTGAAAAGTCTCGGCGAGAAGAACATCACCGCGAACACGGTCCAGGCGATGCCGGCCACCACCATCACCGTGAGCGGCATCCAGTTCGCCATCACCACGGAGAGCTGTATCGTCGCAACGGCAGACAGCGCGAGGTAGTCAAGCGCCGCGCCGGAGATGCGCATCATCTGGTCGCGGTCCACGAGCAGGTCCACCTTCGCCACATGCGCCGCGATCTGAAGCAGCGCACCACCGACCATGCACAGGGGGAACATTGGGAAGCCGAGGAAGAGACGCGTCTTCGCCGTGGGGAAGAGTGCGACCTCAGCCGCCTTGCACCCCTGCAGTATGCCGAACCCGATCAGCACCGCGAGACCGACGATCGCGATGTGCCACGCAAGCGAGTCCACCGAGTCCGGCAGCACCGTCTGACGGCCGGCGGAAGGCCGCGCATCCCTCGGGTGGATGCCGCGCCGCTCGCTAAGCGAGCGCTTGCCGAACGGCCTGACTGTCTTTATGTATCCGCGCGCATACGCCCAGTTGACGAGGCACATCCCAAGCGCTATGCCGCAGACCATGCCTACGGTCGCCACTGTGTAGCCGAGCGCGATGCCGTCCTCCCAGCCATGCGCCTTGAACGCCTCCGCCATGCCGCCGACGGTGCCGTGCCCGCCCTCGAACCCAAGCTCAAGCAGGTTGCCGAAGGCCGGCGACACTTTGAACGCCGGCACGAGGAGAAAGCCCGCAAGCCCCACACCAACCACATACTGCCCCCACACCACGATCTGCGCAAGCGTCAGCTGCGGCAGCACGCTCACGGCGAGATTCTTTATCTTAGGCACTCCGCCTCCGAGAAAGAGCGTTGCGAAGATGACGTTGATGAGAAAGCCGGGCATCATGCGCATCTCGTCCGTAAGCTCATCCGGAACATGTTCGCGGAAGCATGATATGAGAAGCAGTCCGAGCAGCCCCCCCACGATGGAACTGGGAAGATAAAGCTTCTGCAGGAGAGGTATCTGCACGCGCAGTATCTTGCCGGCGACCAGAAGGACGGAGAGCATGGCGAAGATTATAACGGCTGTCATGGCGTGCTATTATACCACATGGCGGATGCAGCCAAAAAGAGAAGAGCGCGGATTTCTCCGCGCTCCTCTTTGTACCGAGAAGGTCCCGATTAGCCGAGGATTGCGTCCTTGGCGGCCTTGCAGAGACGGAACTTCGCCTTCGTGCGGGCAGGGATCTTGATCGTCTCGCCGGTCGCGGGATTGCGGCCCATGCGAGCTTTGGACTTCGCCTTCAGGATCTTGCCGAGACCCGGGAGCATGAGGCCCTTCGGGGTCTTTGCGCCGTCGTACGCAATCTGGAGGAGCTTCTCGTATGCGGCTACGGCCTGCTTCTTGGAGATGCCCGCCGCCTCAGCGAGCTCAGCCATGATAGCACTCTTGGTTGTCGGAACTTTCTTTGCCATGTGTTGTTTTCCTTATAAGGTGTTCAAGGGTGAATCCCGTGAACGAGTTGTAAGATACCCTATTCGGCCTTTATTTGCAAGCGAAAAATTAAAAAATTTTTCATGAGGGGTGGCGCGGGTGCATGGGAGTGCCACTATTTCTGCGTTGTCAGTACCGAACCGAATCACGCCGTCAAACGTCCCTCTCTGCGTTGAGCTGTACGATGAGATCGTCAAGTTTCATCTGGCCCTTGTCGCCATCGGCGCGCGAACGCACGGAAACCACTCCGGCGGCTTCGTCCTTGCCTCCGACAATCACCATGTACGGCACCTTCATGAGCTGCGCGCCGCGAATCTTCGCACCAAGCTTCTCGGCGGTTGTGTCCACCTCGCAGCGGTAGCCTGCCGCCCGCAGCGCGCTCTGGATGCCGCGCGCGTAGTCCATCTGCCTGTCGGTAATCGGCAGCACGCGAACCTGCTCAGGCGCGAGCCACAGCGGAAACGCACCTGCATAGTGCTCGATAAGGATTCCGAAGAAGCGCTCTATCGATCCGAGCAGCGCACGGTGCACCATGTATGGCTGGTGCTCCTTGCCGTCCGCGCCAACGTAGGTGAGGTTGAAGCGTTCCGGAAGGTTGAAGTCGAACTGCACGGTGCCGAGCTGCCACGGGCGCCCGAGCGCGTCCTTGATCTTCATGTCGATCTTCGGGCCGTAGAACGCGCCGCCGCCCTCGTCCACCTCGTAGCTCATCCCCTCCTGCTCAAGAGCGTCGCGAAGAGACTGCGTGGCCTGCTCCCAGCGCGCGGGATCGCCCACGGCCTTCGCCGGCTTGGTGGAGAGGTATGCCTGAATCTCGTGGAAGCCGAACTTGCCAAGCATCTTCTTTGCGAACTCGACGGTGGACTTGATCTCCTGCACGATCTGCTCAGGCGTGCAGAAGATGTGCGCATCGTCCTGCGTGAACCCGCGCACCCGAAAGAGGCCGTGCCTCACGCCGTCCTTCTCGTAGCGGTACACCGTGCCCAGCTCGGCATAGCGCACAGGGAGGTCGCGGTACGAGCGCTTCTCGAACTGATAACACTGAATGTGGAACGGACAGTTCATCGGCTTTACGTAGTAGTCCTGGATGTACGCGTCCGCGCCGTCGCCCTCCTGCACCTTCATCACGGGGAACATTCCGTCCTTGTAGAAGGAGAGATGGCCTGACGTCTCCCAGAGGTTGGACTTGCCGACATGCGGAGTGTAGACGATCTCGTAGCCGGCCTCGTAATGCTTCCTGCGCCAGTACTCCTCGATCGCCACGCGCACGCGCGCGCCGCGCGGCAGCCAGTGCGC
>CAMPAA010000161.1 GCA_946631345.1 uncultured Verrucomicrobiota bacterium | reverse complement strand
GGCGCGGTTATGTACGCAAGGTCGGATATCTCGGAGCAGTCGAGGGCGCGGCGGCGTTTAACGGCTGCGATCTCCTCCTCCGTCGCCTCTTCGACCGGCAGGTCGGGGAATGTGGCCGGAAAATCCCAGTTGCGCACAAAGCGGCCGTTGAAATCCTTGCCGTTATCCCTGAACCAGCTGAGATCGTACTTGACCCGCACCTTGCCGCCGAGAGCCTTGCCGACGGCGTACCCAAGCGCGATGAAGTTTATCTGGGAGCAAATGCCCCCGTCCACGCGCACCACGATGAGGTCTTTCTCCGTTCTCTTCATGATGGCTTGCCCCCTATTCGAACTTGAAAGCATGACTCTTCGGCAGAAGTCTGGCCGGTGCGAACTCGGTGAAGATCGCGTTCCATCCAACGGGGTCTCCGCGATCCTTGTGGGTGACTTTCGCCATCGGGTTGAACGCCTTGACGCACCGGAAGACCATGCTGTCTGACGGCGGTGGCATTTTCACGAGATCGGCCGACTGGCAGATGACGAGCAGCTTCCAGTTCTTTGCGCCGAGGCGATTGATCGCGTCTTCCAGTGCGCTGAGCCGCTTGGCGACATCTGGCGCGGATGCGTCTGAATCCGCGAGCCTGTGGACGATCAGCGTCTCTTCGTCGTTCTCAAGGTACCGGTGAAGCTTCGCCGCGAGATGCCGCAGGCGTTCACGGAGGTCGGCGAGGTCCTTGTCGAGTTCCGTCTGCTGTGGCATACCGGTGTTTTCGTCCCAGTTGAGTCTTCCGTGGAACATCACGCCCGTGTCGACATGCCGCCACATGCGCGAGCTTTCGCTGACCTCGAACCTGCCGTCGGCGATGGCATCCACCTGCGCAAGCGCCGCCGTAAGGGTGGCGAGGTCCTTTGCGTTCGCCCATGCAAAGAGCGAAGAATCCACGAACCCCCAGCGGCAGTAGAACCGGAACGCCACATCGCAGTTCATGCCGAGCGGGACTATCTGCGCGTACCTGTGCTGGCGCATCCGCGCGCGGACGGCGCTCGGTCCCACATGGCAGAGCGCATGCCGGAACGAGCGGCGCAGGCGGAAGAGCCAGTACTGCAGCTGGGTATCGGCACCGAGGGCGTCCATCTTCCGGGCCAGTTTCTGCCCGCGCTTCTTTGTTCGCGCCTTGCGGAACGCCGCGATCTCGTCCTTTGTGCGATAGTCCCGTACACTGTACTCCCTCTTCAGGAGGTTTGCGACCATGTCGATCTCAATCCCGTAGGCGGGGGCGTCGGCTGCGCGCGCCTTGAAGTCGAAGGCTATGCGGCGCACGCCTGGAAGCGGAGTTTCGTCGACCCGGTCTTCGATGGCGCGCCCCGGCTCCAGGCTTACGAGAAGGAAATCGAATTTTGCGCCTGGATACTTTGCCGACATCGTCTCCATCGCCTTGCGGCAGTCCTCGGGCGGCAGAAGTCCAGGAGAGACAGGTGTTTCGATGTGGACGAGCAGCACGCGGCGCGATTCGTTTAGCAGCCTGTCGAGGCGCGCGATGCGTCGTTCGTATTTGGCGGTGATTGCCGGATACTGCTCTTCGATGGTCTTGCCTGCGGCGAAGTCGTGCATGATTATGAGACCGGTGCGCGCGTTGCGCACCTCTTCATGGCCGAAGGTGTCGTTCTTGCCGGCCCATTTGAGGTCTTCGAGGTTCATCCAGCCCTTGAAGCCGGTGCATATGAGCCGGCACCTCTCGGATGGCGGAGGAACGCCGACCCAGTCCCACGGGAAAGACGCGAGCTGCAATCCTGCACGTCGCAGAATCTGCGAGCAGCTGCAGGCGTAGCCAAGGGGTACGATGAGGTCATATTTGAACATAGTGGGAATTATACCAAAACATGCCATTCCCTGCGTGAACGCCATGCAAAAACTTTCCGGCACGTGGATTGCAAAAGAATCGGGAGTACTTGGCGAGGATCAGCTTCGCGTTCATCGACTTTCTGCGTATGGGGGCGCGGGGGCTCCGGGGGCTGCGTGGGGCTGTTGGCGGCGTAGGCGAGTATCCTCGCCACGTCCATGAAGTGGCTTGGGACTTCGGTTCCGTTTTTTGTCTGGCATCTGTTCATGGGGATGTTTATTGCCGCGATATCCGAAAGTTCCGTAACCAATCAACCAATCTGCACATATGCGATTCTTAAGGCGAAAAACGCCTGGAAATGGTATAATACTTGCCAGTTTCTAAAGCGATATTGTCATGAAAGGAAAAAGGACAAGGCAATCGACGGTCGTCGAGGGCGCAAATGGTGTTTTGCGTTCTTGCTTGTCGTTCCCTTCATTTGGTCTTGCAACAGGAGTCGCCTATGCCTAATCAAAATCCAGAGCAAGTCGCCCGCGACAAGATTGATGCAATGCTTGTTGCAGCTGGATGGTCTGTTCAAGACCACACCTTGCCGGATCTGAACGCCAGCCTTGGCGTTGCGTTGCGCGAATATCCGACTTCCACCGGCCCTACCGATTACCTGCTCATCGTCGACAAGAAGCCATGCGGCCTCATTGAGGCCAAGAAGTTCGCACTGGGCTACAATCTTGCCGATGTTGAGAAGCAGTCGGAAGATTATGCAAATGCCGAATTGAAGATATATGGCAACAAGTATCACATCCGGTTCATATACGAATCAACGGGAATCATCACGCGCTTCAGGGATCGCATGGATCCAAAACCCCGCTCACGAGAAGTGTTTTCGTTTATGCGCCCGGAGGAAATGCAACGCTTGAGGGACGAGAACAAGACCCTTCGAGGGCGACTTCGAGAAGACATACCCGCACTTGCACAAGGAAATTTGCGCGATTGTCAGTTCTCGGCCATTGTGAACCTTGAGAAATCATTTGCGGCGGCCAACCCTCGCGCCCTCATCCAGATGGCGACAGGCGCGGGAAAGACATTCACCGCAATCACGTCGGTTTATCGCCTGCTGAAATTCGCCAAGGCAAAGCGCGTCCTGATGCTCGTCGACACAAAGCAACTCGGCATTCAGGCACTTGAAGAATTCCAGAACTACCAGCCGGAAGGTGAACAGTACAAGTTTCACGAGCTTTATCAGGTTCAACGGCTCACCTCGTCGAAAATCGACCCGAACGCCAAGGTTTGCATATCGACGATACAGAGAATGTACTCGATTCTCAAGGGCCAGGAACTCGACGAAGCAAGCGAGGAGGATTCTGCGAAATGGCAGACGGGCAAGAACGCCGTGGTAGAATACAATCAATCGCTACCACCTGAATACTTCGACTTCCTCATTGTAGATGAGTGCCATCGTTCCATCTACAACCTTTGGCGGCAGGTTCTCGAATACTTCGACGCCTTTATTACTGGCCTTACTGCCACGCCAGACAACCGCACGTTCGCCTTTTTCAAGCAGAATGTGGTAAGCGAGTACACCCATGAGCAGGCGATCCTTGATGGCGTAAACGTTGGTGGAGACGTATATCTCATCGACACGAAAATCACCAGAAACGGCGAGACAATATCCTGCGAACAGCAGGTGCGCACTCGGGACAAAATGACACGTGCCGAAAAATGGGAGAAACTTGACGACGATCTTCCTTACACAGGTAAAGACCTCGACAAAAAAGTCGTGAACAAGAGCCAGATCCGCACCGTAATCATGGAGTTCAAGAAGGTCTTGTTCAAAAAACTCTTTCCCCATCGATCAGGCGAATACGTGCCGAAAACTCTCATTTTCGCAAAGGACGATTCACACGCAAACGACATTGTCGACATCGTGCGCGAAGTATTCGGCGAAGGCAACGACTTCTGCAAAAAGATCACGTATCAGGCGGTGGAGGATCCGAAGAGCATCCTGTCGCAGTTTAGAAACGACTACAATCCGCGTGTTGCCGTCACGGTCGATATGATTGCCACCGGCACGGACGTGAAGCCGCTCGAATGCCTTGTGTTCATGCGCGACGTCCGCAGCGCAAACTACTTCGAGCAGATGAAGGGACGCGGAACGCGCACCATTGACGTGGAGGCCCTCAAGAAAGTTACGCCGGACGCCAATGACGGCAAGCAGCATTACATCCTCGTTGATGCAATCGGTGTGACCTCGTCCATGAAGACCATCTCTGGCGACTTCGAGAAAAAGCCGGGCGTTTCGCTGAAGGAACTTTTGCAAAAAGCCGCTCTCTCGCAACTCACCGCCGATGAAGGCACTTCACTTGCCGGACGGCTCGTCAAACTCGGCATGGTATTGACTGATGACGAGCAGAAGAAAGTCGAACAGTTGACGGGCGGCAAAGATCTCCAGACCATCGCAAAAGAACTCTACTATGCTTTCGATCCCGACAATGTCAATTCCGCCACGGTATCGGAGAAGGCCGCCGACCCCAGCCTGACCAACGAGGAGGCGAAGGCCAAAGCCGAGGAGAAGCTTCAGAACGAGGCCACAAAGGCGTTCAATGGCGCACTGAACCAATTTCTCGTAAATGTCCGCAAGGCGCATGACCAGTATCTCGCAGAGAACATCGACTCTGTGACGAGAAGCGAATGGGCCGCAGAGTCCAAGCAGGCCTGCGAATCGTACATCTATGATTTCGAGAACTGGCTACATTCCCACAAGGACAAAATCGAGCCGCTCCAGATCTACTTTGAGCAACCGCATCGGCGCAGGGAAGTGACCCTCGACATGATAACCGATTTCATCAAGCAGATGGAAAGCGAAAGTACGCCATTTGGAATTGAGGCCGTCTGGTCTGCCTATCACAGGATTGGACGAACTGAAAAGCCAGCGTTCGACGGATCGCGTGAAGCAGCCGCTCTCGCCTTGATTCGCTACGTATCCGGCATAGACCATTCGCTCGTTCCTTTCTCCACGACGGTGGATGCAAATTACAAGAAGTGGGTGTTCAAGTGGAACAATGCCCATCCCGGAAACAAACTTACAGACGATGACGCGGAGTTTATGCGCCATGTGCGCGACCACTACAAGACGAGCCTGCACATCGACCGCGACGATTTCAACCTCATTCCGTTCAACGAGTTCGGCGGCTATTTTCGGCTGAAGCAGATTTTCGGCAACGAGACCAAGGCCGTCATCGACGAACTTAATGAAGCGCTTGCCGCATAAAGGAAACAACAAACAATGCCAGTCCAAAAGGATTCCACAGCCCGAATCGACCAGTCCTCCGCGCTCGTCAAGCGCGTATGGAGTTTCTGCAACGTTCTGCGCGACGAGGGCGTTGGTGCGAGCGAATATCTTGAGCAGATAACCTTTCTCCTTTTCCTAAAAATGGCCGACGAACTCGACCGCGATATGCCGGCCGAATGGAACTGGCAGGTTCTGAAGTCAAAGACGGGGACAGAGCTGAAATCCTACTATGAGAAACTTCTCGCCGCCCTCGGAAACGAGCCGGGGATGCTCGGTCAGATGTTCCTTCAGGCGAAGAACCATATTGGCACTCCTGCTCGTCTTGCCGGGGTAATCGACATGATTGGTCGTGAGACGTGGAGCGGGATGAACACCGATCTCAAGGGTGACATCTACGAGGAACTTCTTGCCAAAACCGCCGAGGACAAGAAGAGCGGCGCGGGGCAGTACTTCACCGCCCGTGCCCTCATATCCGCCATAATGCAGTGCATCCGCCCGCAGCCGGGCGAGACGATCTGCGACCCCGCCTGCGGCACGGGCGGCTTCTTCCTCAAGGCATACGAATATATCCTCGAGCATTTCGCGGATACAATGAACGTTCACCAAAAGAAGTTTCTGCGCGATGAGACATTCTCCGGCAACGAGATCGTGCCCACCACGCGTCGCCTTTGTCTGATGAATATGTATCTGCACAACATGGGAACGCTTGATGGCGCAGTCCCCGTGGAGCTCAAAGACGCACTTGTGTCTTCGCCGTCCACCCTCGTCAAGATTGTGGCCACGAATCCGCCGTTCGGCAAGAAGACCGCGCAGACCGTCATCAACGAAGAAGGCGAGGAATCCAAGGAAAAGCAGATCTACAACCGCCAGGACTTCTGGTGCGTGACTTCCAACAAGCAGCTCAATTTCGTGCAGCACATCCGTACCCTGCTCCGCACCGACGGACGGGCGGCGGTCGTTCTGCCCGACAATGTCTTGTTCGAGAAAGGCGCGGGCGAGACGATCCGGAAGAAGCTCATGGAGACGATGGATCTGCACACCATCCTCCGTCTCCCGACCGGGATCTTCTACGCGCAGGGTGTGCGGGCGAATGTCCTCTTCTTCGACGCCCGTCCCGCGTCCAAGACCATCCAGACAAAGGAGGTGTGGGTTTACGACTACCGCACGAACGTTCACCACACGCTCAAGACGAATCCGATGCGTGAGGAGGATCTTGCGGATTTCGTGAAGTGCTACAACCCGGAAAATCGCCACAAGCGACAGGAAACATGGAGCGAATCGAATCCGGACGGACGCTGGCGCAAGTTCACATACGACGAAATCGTAAAGCGCGAGGCGACGAACCTTGACTTCAAGTGGATTAAGGAGAAGTCGGATTCAGTGGAGGATGTCTCGCTTGACGAACTCATGGACGAACTCAAGTCGCAGCGCGAGGCGTATGTTACGGCTATAGACGGACTTGATGCAGCCCTCGCGGAGGTCGGTGAATGACAACTGTCGAGAAAATCAAGGCGAAGATTCTCGACCTCGCCATTCGCGGCAAACTCGTGCCGCAAGATCCCGGCGACGAGCCTGCGAGCGTTCTTCTTGAACGTATCAAGGCAGAAAAGGCGGAACTCGTTAAGGCGAAGAAAATCAAGAAGGACAAGAACCCGTCCGAAATCGTCATCGGTTCCGATGGGGTGCCCTATGAGAAGTTCGCGGACGGCACGAGAAAGGATTTGTCGGAGAATATCCCATTTGAACTTCCGCAAGGCTGGGCGTGGACAAGGTTGAAAAGTGTTTGTGCGATTGCCACCGGCCCATTTGGAAGTAATCTACATCAAAGTGACTATGTGGATAAAGGCATCCCCATAGTCAATCCAATAAACATGGTGGATGGACTAATCGTCCCAGACAAGTATGTATCACCAGAAACACGAAGTCGCTTATCTGAGTACGTCCTACACAAAGGAATGATCGTTCTTGGGCGCAGAGGGGAAATGGGGCGGAGCGCGATAGTTGCATCGGAACAAGATGGCTGGCTTTGCGGAACAGGCTCGTTCTTTATTAAACTTTACGGTTCAATTGATCCGACATACAGCCGTTTATTATTCACATCCCCATATGCGCGCAAAATCTTTGAAGGCGATTCAAAGGGAACGACAATGTTCAATTTAAGTCAGGGAACTTTATCGTTTTTCTTGTTTCCTCTTCCTCCTCTCGCCGAGCAGAGGCGTATCGTGGCGAATGTCGAGAGACTGTTTGCATATGCCGACAAGATCGGAGTAGCGGCGGACGCGATTACCACAACCGCGCAGAGGCTCGACAAAAAGATTCTCGACCTTGCAATCAGAGGCCAGCTC
>CAMPAA010000160.1 GCA_946631345.1 uncultured Verrucomicrobiota bacterium | reverse complement strand
CTGCAAGGAATCCCTTCTCGTCTGTCGCGCGGAACGCCAGCGACAGCGCGTGCTTGAGCGTGAAGCTCTTCGCCTCGAAGGGCAGGTCAAGCCCATCGGGCATGGGGAATTCGTCCGTCTCGCCTCCGATTTCGTCAAGCGCGCCAAGGGCGGCCTGCTCACCGGCCTTCACCTGGATCGGGATGGGGTCGGTACGCACCGTTCGGTAGGATCGTGACTTCACGTCGAACCACGCCACCTCAAGAGCCGGAAACTCCACCGTGCCCGCCTTTATCGCTCTCACACGCCACGTAAAGCGCTTCGAGGCGGCAAGTGTCTCGGTCTTGAGCGATGACGGATCCAGCTTGAACGGGGAGCCCCTGAACGCCGTTGCAAGCGGCGGTGCGTGCACCATGGACGCATCTGAAGCGCCGGAAAGCTCGAGCGTGAGCAGCAGCGGGTCACCAGCGGTGCAAATGTTGGTGTCGAGCGACGACGACGCATTGAACGAGGCCGCTATCGCGCCACAGTAGGAGCGCGGCCTGCCCTGCTCCGGCGGCGCATGCGTCACGAGACGCACCGTGCCGGAAAGAAGATCGTCGGTGCGGGATACGAAACCGAAGAAGTCCGTGCGCGTGGGGATTGACACCTTCACCGGCCCAAGAGTCCGTTCGCCAGGCTCGTCACCCTTCACCGGCACCTTCACCGTGTAGCGCCACACCTCCTCGCCGTCCATCTTCGCCTTGCCCCGCTCCATCGTGAGGCGGCTCCCCTGCGGGATGAAGTCGGCGGAGATGGACGGGGTCGCCCTTAACGGCGAAGAAACGTAGATGCGTACCGTCGCCTCGGCGGACTCGGTTAAAACGATGTCCGCAGGCGACAGCGAAAGCGTCACCCTCGGCCTGAACGCCAGCACCACCGACGGTAGCGCCGCCAAAAGCAGCAGGAGAGCGGAGCGCCTCATTGGATCACCACCACGGCGACATCGCGCGATGCGCCGCCCGAAGGCTTGCGGCCATTCGCAGCCGGGATGGCGGCGGCGTTTGTGACCGCCACTTCGGCAAGGCCGCTGATCTGCGAGAGCGCTTCGCGCAGGCGCGCATCGCGCTGGCGCTGCTGCCGGCCTTCGCTGACCGACATGCCCGTCAGCACGCCGCCAAGGAACGAAAGCAGCGCAAGCAGGGTGACCGAGGAAAACACAAGGAACGGATGGCCGGCCCTCGCCTGGCGCAGCTCGGACTCTGCGCGGGCGCGTGCCGCCTCCAGGCGGCTCCGCTCGATCTCGAACGCCTCGCGCTCGAGCCGCAGCCGTTCCTCGGAGAGCGCCGCGATGGAAACCGGCTCATCGCCCATGGCTACTTCACCTCATGGCACCAGCCGTGCGCATCGGGCAGAACACCGTATTGGATGCCCTGCACGGTATCGAACAGCTTCTGCAGATGCGGGCCGACCGCGTCAGGCTCGCTGATCCTGATCACCTCTTCGCCGCGCGTGATCTCCCACACGGGCGTGACCACAACCGCCGTGCCGCATGCCGCAACCTCGGAGAACTCCCTGATCTCCTCGTATGGCACGCGCCGGCACTCCACCTTCCAGCCGAGATCGGCGGCGCACTGCTTGAGAGACATATTGGTGACGGATGGAAGCACCGAGTGGCTGTCGGGGGTGACGTAGGTGCCGTCCGGCTTGATGCCGAGGAAGTTCGACGTGGAGAACTCTTCCACGTACTTGTGCTCCTTGGCGTCGAGATACAGCTCCACCGGCCATCCGTCGTGCTTCGCCTTCTCGTGCGCGAACAGCGAGGCGGCGTAGTTTCCGCCCACCTTCACATCGCCCATGCCGTGCGGCGCGGCGCGATCCCAGTCATCGAGGATCACGGCGCGCACGGGCTTGAGCCCGCCCTTGTAGTATGCGCCCACAGGCATCACCATGATGATGAACGTGTACTCCTTCGCCGGGGCAACGCCGATCTGCGGACCGGTGCCGATGAGGAGCGGACGCAGGTAGAGAGAGCCGCCAGTGCCGTACGGCGGCACGTACTCAATGTTGGCCTTGACCACCTTCTCCGCGGCGTCTACGAACATCTCCACGGGAACGGGCGGCATTACGCAGCGCTGCGCCGTGCGGTACATGCGCTTGGCGTTTTCGTCCGGACGGAAGATCACCACCTTGCCATCCTTCTGGCGAAACGCCTTCATGCCCTCGAAGCACTCCTGACCGTAGTGCAGGCAGCTTGCTCCGATGTGCATGGTGATTGTGGGCTCCTTCACGAACTCCCCTTCGCTCCACGCGCCGTCCTTCCAGGTGTAGCGTATGTGGCAGTTTACGTCCGAGAAACCGAAACCGAGACTTTTCCAGTCAATGTTAGGCATTGTTCATTTCCTTCCTTTGGGCGGCTATTATACCATAAATGGGGCGATGTTTTCCCTCGCGCAGAATGGATGGAGGTTTTTGGGGGAGGATTGGGGCTTATCATGCAGCACCAGACACAGTCGATTTGTCAGAACGTTACGTTCCAAGGGCCGTGCTCGCGCCAGCAGGCGCGCACGGCGTCGATGGTCGGCTCCACGTAGATGGCACTCGCCTGGTGGCGGAACCACGTATCCTGCCTTTTGGCGAGCTGGCATGTGCGTACGTATATCCTTTCCCGTCCGTCCCCTTCGCGGTAGCCGATTGCAAGCGCTGCGGTGCGAGACCAGACCGGATACTGCTCACGCAGGCGGCGTTTCTCGTCCTCCAACCCAGCCGCAAACATAGCGTCGAGGCGCGCTGCAATGCGTCTCCGCACGACGGCGCGGTCTATTTTCAAGACGGGATATTCAGGCGGAGGTTTCGTCCAGGCGCGGTCAAGGCCGCGCAGCAGGGCCGAGAAGTACAGCCCGGTTCCGCCCACCACGACTATGGGCGTATCCTCCGGCACGCCCGCCACCCATTCGGCCGCCGCCCTGAGCCAAGCACCGGCCGAAAACTCGTCCGCAGGCGTCACGAGGTCAACGCCGCCCATTCTGAACTCGGCGATCTCCTCCGGCGGCGGCTTTGCGGTGCCGATATCCATTCCGCGGTACACGAGCATTGAATCCGCAGAAAGTATCACGGCACCCATCTCTCGCGCAAGCGCCGCCGCAATGGCGGACTTGCCGGAGGCCGTGGGCCCGGCGAGCAGGTATGCTTGGCGCGATGTCGGCATCGTTGCGGCAAGCGCGTCAGCGCACCTTTATGAGCAGGATGAAGAGCAACGGCGTGAGGAACGCCTGCAATATCATGAAGCGCATGAGCACCTGCGCATTGGACCACTTCAGGACGCGCTTGCAGTGGTCGTGGAGCGGGAAACGCACGTCATGCAGCAGTCGCACGAGAAGGTTCTGCCTCTCCTGGAGCTCCGGCGGCAACATGCTGGGCGGGCGCACGTCCAGCCCGAGCTTACGGAAAAAGCGCAGCAGCACGAGCTTGCCAAGCCCCGCCCCGCCGTTCACAAGCACGATCGGCGCAAACGCGAACACGAGGAACGGGTTGCCCGTGATCAGCACGCCCACGCCCACGAGCAGTCCGAGGAAGCGGCTTCCGGCATCGCCCATCAGAACCTTCGACGGCTCCGCGTTCCACCAGAGATAGCCGCTCAGGGCCCCAACCACGGTCATGAGCAGGATCGCCCAGCGCGCAGCCAGCGGGTTGCACGGCACGAGCATGTACCGGGCGACAGGCGCGTAGCCGATCACGAGATACAGCAGCGCCGCGAGGCAGACAAGCGAGATGAGCGTGAGCGAACCGGCGAGGCCGTCCACGCCGTCCGAGCAGTTGGTCGCATTCATCGTGAACCAGAGCAGGAACCCTGCTCCAGGCAGGTACAGCCACCAAGGGATCGACCATACGCCTTTCACGAACGGCATCCACACGTCCCCTCCATGTCCGGCATAGAGGAAGAGCGCCGCGCCCAGCGACACTCCGGCGTCCAACAGGCCCTTCTTCAGTTGCCCCCATGGCACCTCGGAGGCATCGTCGAGGAAGCCGAACGCCATCGCCGCATACATGCAAAGCAGCACGCCCATGTCGCATACGGAGAGCGGAGCCGCGAGCAGGATTGCTGGCAGCGCCAGAAGCGTGACGATCACGCCTGCGCCCGTCGGCTTGCCTGCGGATACCATGCCGTCCTTGCCGAGGATCGCCTTGCCGTGGTCGCGCGGCATCAGGTGCCACAGCTTCGGCAGCATGTACCACGTGAGGAACGCGGCCAGGAATGTGCCGAACGCCAGGAGCAGCGCGTGGGAGCGCATCAGGCGGAACGGGCCGAAATGTCCTTCAAGCGCATATGATATCCAATACAGCATCTTCTTCTTCCCCTCCGTTCGTCATGTTCTGGCGGCGCCTTCAGCCGGCGGAAAAGTTCCGGCCGCCACCTCCGCGACATATGCCGCGAATGCGCGCTTGGCCTCGGAAGCCAGATGGGCGTACTGCCTAACGAATGACGGCACATGCCCTTCGTTGAGGCCAAGCAGGTCGTGCATCACCAGCCATTGCGCGTCGCACACCGGCCCCGCGCCTATGCCTACCGTCACAATGCGCAGCGCCGCCGTGATCTCGGCGGCAAGCTCTGCCGGCACGCACTCGAGCGTGACCGCGAACGCGCCGGCCTCCTCCACCGCCTTCGCATCGGCAAGCACCTGCTCCGCCGCTTCGCGCGTCTTGCCCTGCTTCCGGAACCCGCCGTACACGTTCACGCTCTGCGGCATCATGCCGACATGCGCCAGAACCGGTATTCCGGCAGCAGTCATGCGCCGGATCAGCCCGCAAACCGTCGCGCCGCCCTCCAGCTTCACGGCGTCCGCGCCGGCCTTGAGGCACGCCACGGCGTTAGCCATCGCAAGATCGTCACCGCACTGGTAGCTTCCGAACGGCATGTCGGCGACAACGAGCGCATCCTTGACCGCACGCGCCACCGCAGCGGTGGCGGAAAGCGTCTCCTCCA
The DNA here is from genome assembly GCA_946631345.1 of uncultured Verrucomicrobiota bacterium. Lineage (GTDB taxonomy): Bacteria > Verrucomicrobiota > Kiritimatiellia > RFP12 > UBA1067 > UBA1731. Next base: position 2,523 of record CAMPAA010000160.1, on the reverse strand, counting down.
TCTTCACTGGCAGGGTCGTCGCATGGCCGAGCGTCATCATCCCCATCGAATCGCCGACGAGAATGCATGGCACGCCTGCCTCGTCCGCCAACCGGGCGAAACATGAATCATAGGCCGTGCAACAGCCAAGTTTCTGTGTTCCTTTCGCGGCACGGAACGCCGCCACCGTCCACTTTTTCATAGGTCGGGAAGTATATCACACTCCCGTAAAAAAAGCACCTTGAAAAAAGAGGAGATATTTGGTAAAATGCGCGCCCGTTTTGATAAATTGGATTCGTTCAGAGAGTCCAGCATACGAAAAGAGCAAGAAGATGAAGAAGAAAGCGCAAGCCGCCCCCAAAGTGGCGGCAAAGAAGCCGGTCGCCGCAAAGCCCTGCGCGAAAAAGCGCGCGGCCGTCAAGCCCGTCCTCAAGAGCGTTACGTTCACCGTACACGCTGAGGCCGGTCAGGAAGTCCGCCTGGCGGGCTCCTTCACGGACTGGGAGACCAAGGCGAAGAAGATGACGTTCAAGAAGGCGAACGGCGTCTATTCCGCCACTGTGAAGCTCGCTCCTGGCGAGTACCAGTACAAGTTCATCATCGGTGACAAGTGGGCCACCGACGACCAGAACACCGAGTTCGTTCCGAACGACAAAGGCACGTTCAATTCCAAGCTCACCGTCAAGTAAGGCCTTGGAACACGAGTGGTCCGCGCGGAAGCCGCGCAGGATCGAAAAGACCGATCAGGCGCTTCAGCCCGATCGGTTTTCTTTCGGGCGTGATCCCTGATACGTAGGCCAGAAATCCGATGATGTCCTCGGGCCGCACGCCTGCCGCCCGGAATGATGCGATGCGCGTATCTCCATGCCTCTTCGCGAGACGCCGCCCGTCCGGCCCTACGACCAGCGGCACGTGGAAGAACGCCGGAGGCTTCAGCCCGAGCGCCCTGTAGAGCAGGATCTGGGGAGGCGTGGCCGGCAGCAGGTCGTCGCCCCGCACCACCTCCGTTACGCCCATGTCGGCATCATCGACCGTCACCGCGAGCGAATAGCCCGCGCCGTCCGCGTCCCGCGCAAGCGGGAAGTCGCCGAGCTTCGCCGCCACATCCATCTCGTAGCGCCCGGCGAAACCGTCCTCGAACGCGACATGCGCGTCAGGCGGCGTGCGATACCGCCAGCATGGCGTCCGCCCTGTGGCTGCGGCCTCCGCCCACGTCGCGAACCTGTCGCGGCATGTGCCGGGATAGTGCAGCTGCTCACCGTCATGCGGGGCGGACTGCGCCATCTCCACGTCACGGCGCGAGCACACGCAAGGATATGCAAGATGCTTTGCCAGAAGCCTGGACAGCGCGGCGGCATATAGCGCGCGCCGTTCGCTCTGCACGAACTCCTCATCCCAGTCGAACCCGAGCCAGCGCAGATCCTCGATGGCCTGTTCCTCCGCGCCTGCCTTGTGCCGCGGGTGGTCGAGGTCCTCCATGCGCATGATCACCTTGCCGCCGGCCTGCCGCGCCCGAAGCCAGGCGACCATGAATGTGCGCACGTTCCCGAGATGCAGCGCCCCTGTCGGACTCGGAGCCAATCTGCCTACGTATCCCATCGCGTCCATGTCCGGAGCCTCAGTCGACGGGTCCACCGCGCATACGCACCGAACGGTCGTAGTAGTCGTCCCAGAGAATCTCGCCGGGCGTGGGGTACACCTTGTCGTAGACGCCGACCACGTCTCCGTCGCGGTCGAGCATGTAGGAGCAGTTGGCAAAGCGGCCGTCCTTGCGCTGGCGATATGAGTTGAACACGATATATGCGCGATGTTCCCTGGCGTAGCGCTGGAACTCCTTCAGAAGCAGGTCGCCGCGTCGCTTCACCCATTCCAGCTTGATGGCCGGCGTCGCACCAGACCATGAATCCACCCCCTCCGGCAGGACGATCAGGTCAGGCCGGTTGCCGATTTCCTTGTCCATTCCCGACTTCCAGTGGCGAAAGCAGTCGTCGACGGTAGGCTTGCGTCCGTTCGGCAGATTTGGCCTCGCCAGCCCCACCACGGAAACGGTGATTTCGCGGCGCACGACCTTCACGGGTTTCTTGACCGGAACCGGATCGCACGGCGGCGGCAACTCCTCCATCCCGAACGCAGCAAAAGGCAGAAGCGCAACCGCGGCCATCTCACACATCACAAAAATGTTTTTCATAACGCCGGGTATTTTACCATACTCCGCCAGCAAACACCGCGTATATCTTCGAGACGTCCACGATCTCGTTCTCGCCTTGACCTTCTCGCCCGATGCGATCTCCTCGATCTTCCATCCCGGGATGTGCTCTTGCACGATCTGGGCGAAACATGATATCATTCTCTTCCGCGTTGCCTTGGGCTTCTTGCTGCTCATCGTGTGTCCTTTACGACAGATAGCGAGCGTGATTTTTGATGCTAAAATCGGGCTTTTTGAGTCCATCCATGCAACGACAAAAGCTGAACCATGCACTTCGGAGAGCGGAACCATGCAAGTTGCGAAGTCCAACCATGCAAGTTGCCGAGCGGAACCATGCA
>CAMPAA010000159.1 GCA_946631345.1 uncultured Verrucomicrobiota bacterium | reverse complement strand
TCCTGCCCCCCAACCTTGACCTGCCACGAGCCAACGTTCGAAAGTCCCGTAGAATCGGGAAGCGCCACCGCTATCGAAACGCTGGGGCCTGGCATTGCGTCGATCTCAAACGTTCCCTGCGACGCAAACGCAAATCCATCTATTGACCCAGTCGCCCCCGTCGCGAGCTTGATCTTGGAAAGCTCAGGCGCGCCGTCGGGCGAACCCTCGTATTTCAGCGTGGCCCCGTTTGCAACAGTAACCGGCCCGACGCTCTCCAGCAGCGAAAAGACCTTCGTTGGAGCTGTCTTCGTCGTCGGCCACCCATCCGCGCGGTTGAATGTCGCCGTGTCCGGAGAGTTCAGAGCCCCAGTTTCATTGTTAATGAGACTCGCAGATGTCCCCGTGCTAAACCAGGCATATCGGGTATTGCTATGATCGTATGTCACATTGTCCGACACTTCGTCCCAGTGTATGCCATCAACACTGGCCTGCAGCTGGAATACCGCAGGAACTTGGCCAAGCAAATTTGCCGTGTCGCCGGCATAGACGTCGAAATGGTGGACGGGTTTTTCACCTTCTGCCAAATACATATCGAGGGGAATCCATGTAAGCGGGTCGGACTGCCTCGCGCCAGGGTTGGTCACACCCGATCCGTATGCGCTGAACGAATTGTTCACTGCGCCCCAAACTTTCGTTCCGCTCACATAAGTATAGCGGTTGCCGTCAAACAAAAGCGTGGTATTCTGCGCCGCTGTTGCTCCAGACATGTTCAAAGACCACCCCCATGCGCATTGCCCGGGCTGGAGCGCACGGTAATCTGTATTGTATGCGAGATTCATGTTGACACGACGGTTGTCCTCATCCCACAGGCCGACTTCGGCAAATGAAACGGTTTTTACATCCCCGCTCGGGGTTCCGCGTCTTTCAATCAAAGCCGCGTTGTTGTTGACGATTTCTTTGATAAGCAGCCTGTAGCGCCGGTATGTCTGCGCAGGGCGGCGTACGACAAGGGTGCCGCCGTTGACGGTCAGCGATCCGGTGAATGTCTGGTCGCCGCCAAGCACCCATATGCCGGAACCGTTCTTCTCGATCGAGACCGTACCGCCCGCCGTGCCGTCGCTCACGTCGCAGACGATGTTTTCGTATGCGTTCGTGCCGTCCAAGACGAGCGTCGCGCCACCGGAGGTCACCCCGAAGACGTTTGCGTACCGGACTTCGCCGCAATTGGCGCGGAATCCGCCTCTTCCCTTCAGACCGAACGGCCGGTCGGTGCACTGCTGCACTGTGCTGGACCGTGACTCGAAGAAGCCGGTTTCTTCATCGCTGTTGCCGCCAAGCAGGAAGGCGTAGTCGGCGTGGTTTGTGGGATTGTCGGTGGGATACGGCTGCCGGGTCGTCTCGGCATAGCAGTTCGTTGACAAACCGAGGGATGAAAGGCGGCCTTTGACATCCATGTAGTCGTAGGAAAGCGTGCCGTCGGCCACCGCTACGGTGCCGCCGCTCGTATAGTTCATGTTAAACGGGAAATACCATTCCCCTGCACCTATCTTCTTGATGTAGCGGACGTATGTGCGTCCGTAATACTGCGAAGACGAATCACTCGTAAACTTGAAGTCGGCGTTTGAACCGGCAAACTCACAGGCATTGGTGTGGTCGCCGCCGAACACGACGGTAGGATTCCAAGTCGTCGACGAGGCGTACCTTGTAAACGATCCCGTCAGCCTCAGCCCACCATGTTCGCCGCCGTTGATTTCGCCGTGTGTCGTACTGATGAGCCGCATATCCTTGTTCGAGGTCTCGCCCTTGCCGCAATAGATGAACCGCCCCCCAATGTCTCCCTCGATATGAATGGCAGGGTCGGCTTTGCCAAGGGCGCTTGTCGCATCGGCTTTCATGCCAAGATTGATCGCCCTGACCTCCGGAATCTGCTGAGAACCGTAACTTGCATAGCCACAAATCGCCATGTAGTTGACCGTACTGTTCGTGCCCATGAGTTCAAGATGGGCGTTACGCACATAGATGGACAGTTTGCCGTTGTATTGGCCATCGCACTTCATGACCTGCGTCGGCGGCAGATACGAGTCACTGCCAAGGTAGATCGTCGTTGACGTATCCGACTCCGTCTTGACCACACCGTCGTTGTAGAGACCATCAATATCCCATATTGCATTGCTGCCGTTGCAGCGATCGGTGCGCACAACGCCGTCTGCCTCCACGAAGACGGCGCCATAGTACTTGTATTGTTTGCTGGTCGTGCCGTCCGGAAGCGGCGGCAGCCACAACTCACCTTCGGAAACGACAAAGCGCGACTGATAGGCATATGCGTCGGTGTGGCAAAGCCTCAGCGCACCTTTGCCCGTCTTCTGGACGTATGAATGACTTCCATGGACGTTTCTTTCGCTAACGTGGGAATAGAAGCGGCTTGTCCAGTCCAGCGTAGCCCCCTCATCGACATCCACCACGAACTTCGCTATCGGCCCGTCGCTCTCCTGCGTGTGCTGCGGCTTCACATTGTCTATGCCGTTCAAGAACGCGATGACCGCAGAATCCGTAGGGTACGAGACCGTAACCGTCATCCCCAGCGGAATTACGATCTCATCTGTCGATGCGCCTGTCGGCGCAGTGCCTTCAACGTAATAACCAGAGCTCTTCCAATTGGCCAGCGAACTTGGTACCTGCTTCAGAGTAAAAGTCTCCGCCGATGCGATACCATGCACGAGCGTGAACAAGATAACGACAACTGCAGTGATGCTCTTGCTTTTGTATAACAGAACCCTTTCATCAGACCGAACGGGCGGATTTCCCGCATCCAACTTTCCACGGAGGGCTATCATATCGTTGGTTTCTCCTACTTCTCTGTTCATCGGTTGTTTCCTTTCGCATTGTTTGCTCTGCCGAGCTTTGCCTGACGCACCATTTTCCCGTTCCTTGTATTCTTGATTGGTTTAGGTTTTAGACTGCAAATCATCCGTTGAGCAAATCCCAGCCCTTCTCGTATTCGCGGCGCCACTGGCGAGCAGCGGCCGCACAGCCGATGGGACTGAAAGAAAGTCTCACCTGTTCATTGCTCCCGTGGTCATTTTGAGTTTCGATGTCATTTGTGCTTTTTGCATGGCGCGTATTTTACAATACGCAACCTCATTCAATGCAACTGATTACGAAATTTTATGAGTGCTGATTGCGATAGGATGTGATATACTCCGCACTCATGAAGCAAAACATCATCACATATTTTCAGTCGTCGGCAAGTGAAGCATCACAAAGAAAGGCGATTGGCATCTATCGTGCAGCAAGACACCTCGGCTGGACTGTGCTGAGGTTTGACATTAAGTCTCTGACGCAGGTTCGCAATAATCTCCGTTATTGGGAACCACGTGCAATAATTGTCGATGCGGTCAAACTTAATTCTCACATGATCTTCAATCCCGTATTCAGGCAGCTGCCGACCGTATTCCTCGATCCAGACCAACGGTTTTCCGATGGACGAATTTCATGCGTTGTACAGGACATTGATGCAACAACGGCCGCCGCCGCCGATGAACTTGTCAAAACGGACTTTGCATCGTTTGCGTTCGTAGCCTGGCCAGGGCGCCCGTTCTGGAGCGAAGCGCGCGGAAAGTCATTCACCAAATACATGAAGCAGCAAGGACACAAAGTCACACTGATCCGGCCAAGCGAACACCCATACAACAGACACTCTGTCGTCGACAGTCTTGAGGAGTGGCTGACGAAACTACCGAAGCCAATCGGACTCGTTGCCGCCACAGATAAGATGTCGATGCATGTCATAGAGGCGGCCAACAGAATCGGCCTTTCTATTCCAAGCCAAATTGCAATCATTGGCATCGATGACGAAGCACTTCTCTGCGAGAACACAAGCCCTACACTTTCCAGCATATCACTTGGATTTGACCGCGCTGGATACCTGGCGGTTGATATCGCGAAGCGACTTACCATGAATCCAAACCAAAATCCTATCGTTGAGCGCTTTCACAATCCTCATATAGTCATACGAAGCTCAATGCCCCGAACGAGCCGACACGATAGGAACGTGACAGTAGCACTGGACCTGATCAGAACGCGAGCGACAGATGGCTTGTCGGCGGCAGAGGTATTCAATTGTTTCACATGCTCCCGTCGACAGGCAGAACAACGGTTTCGTGCTGTCGCGGGGAGATCGGTGCTTGAGGAAATTCATGCCGTCCAGATCGATCGCGCCAAACGTTTGATTGAAGATCCCAACCAGAAGCTGACCATCATTCCTCATCTGTGTGGATATTCCTCGCCGCAGTTCTTCCAAAGACTCTTCAAGCAAACCATCGGCCTTACAATGTCAGAATACCGCCGCAAAATCGGATCGACGTGAAAGAGACAAGACCTCAAAACCAACACAATTGCAACTTCCACCCTAACCACCGCCCCGCCGCCAGCGCAATCCCCATCCACCCTCAACCGCCGCCCACACAGGAATAGGACAGATAACAAACACACTACGGCTCGTTATCTATGCAACTTTTTCCCTCCCCTGTACCACCGCATTTATATAAATGCGGTGGTAGCCGAATCACCACCCCTTCCCTCACGACCTTCCAACGGACAGAACACAGTAGAAAACCATGCGCACAAGAAGGATTCGTCCTCTTACCTTGGTCTCATTTCCGCCGCACTTTCACCCCCGCCCTTCATCCCCTCTTCCTTCACCCCAGTCCAAAACCAGCCGCCAAAACGGGATCGGCTATTTGCCCCGAGCCTATCACACCACCGGCTGCCACCTTCTGACAAGCCATAGCCACACCTCCCAAACCCGATTTTTCCATCCCAAACAATGTTCATAGTTTATAAACTGTGGACATCGTCTGAAATGTGTGAGAGAAAATGTTTTAGGGCCTGAGACGCAAATCAAGCGCAAGGGAGACGAGGACGAACGGAAGCTTCTTTCTCTGTTTCGAAAGGGAGTATGTGCGAAAGCCGTCCGTATCCTCGCCCGGTGCAATTACATCCGCATCTATCAAGACCCCAAGCTGACGGCGAAGCGTTGCAAACGGAAATCCAGTCTCTTTCGCAAGATCGGCAAAATTGATCCCCCTTCTCTCCGCGACCATCCGCAATATTCTAATGCGGCCATGGTGCGCAAGCGCATTCACCGTTGCAAGGACGGCTTCCGTTTCTGCGTCTGAATGCGTCTCGGCAAAGAACTCTGCAAGCGCAAGCTGGAGCCGAGAGATGGAAGAACGCCGCAGATTCACCGATGAACATTCGGCATAGCGCCCCGACCGCTTGACCGACAGAAGACCGGCTTCGGCAAGTTTCTTCAGATATTGGCTCGACAGAGACTTTTTGCACCCGACATGCTCGCCCGCCTGCACGACGTTTTCGGCATTGTCTGGAGAAGTCATTATCTCGCGCAACAGCGCAAAGCGAATCGGATTGTTTAGGACGCGGCAGATTTTCCAGAACTCCATGGCTTGTCTCCCCTTTGGCGTACAATTATATCATAAATCGATGTTCATTGTTTATAAACTATGGACATCGATTTTTACTCCACAAACGGATTTGCAACAGGATTACCGCACATAACCAACTGGCTTATAACGGCCTCCCCCACGGACAAGTTACGGTCTTGCCATAGACATTTCACGGACGGAACACGGACTTTTGACGGACTTGCGACGGACAGCCGCAGCGCACATACACGGACTGAACACGGACTTGCAACGGACAAGCGGTCGCAGGGCGACCGCCCTACCACGAACGGACGGACGATGGGTGGGCATCAGTCAGACTTGGACGAATCCAGCTATTCCAAGATGGGTGGCGGTGTGGCGGCGGCATTTCACGCGGCGCGTTGAGGACAACGCGCCCTACCACGGACTTCTGACGGACGGCGGTCGCGGGGCGACCGCCCTACCTCGGGCTTTTGGCGGACGGGCGACGGACACGCAAGGCACGGACACGCAAGGCCAAGATCGAAGCCGCTGGCGGCATAAGGAGCTTGAGGCGGAAAGAAGAGAACGGAAAAAGGGAAGGGTTCACGGAACACCGTGAACCCTCCACTTTTTCGCGACATTTGACTATCGCATCAGGCGACGGTGCCGCCGGCTGCCTCAATCTTGGCCTTGGCCGCCGCGCTGCAGGGAACCTTCACCGTGAACTTCTTGGTGATTTCTCCCGTCGCGAGAATCTTGACCTTCGGGCGCTTGTTGTCCGAGAAGCCAGCCTTCGCAAGCGATTCCACGGTGATTTCGGCACCAGCCTCGAACTTCTTCTCGAGGTCGAGAAGATTCACGCCCAGCGCCTTCGCGTTGAAGCGGGCATTGTTGAAGCCGCGCTTCGGCAGACGGCGCACGAGCGGCATCTGGCCGCCTTCGAACCCTAGCTTCTGCTTGTGGCCCTTGCGCGCATTCTGGCCCTTGTGGCCACGCGTAGAGGTCTTGCCCATGCCAGAGCCAGTGCCGCGACCGACGCGTTTGCGGCGTTCGCGGGCGCCTGGGGTGTTCGTCAGATTGGAAAGATCCATTGTTAGATTCCTTTCTACCTTACGCGCGAACGGCGGCGATTTCCTCTGCGGAGCGGAGCTTCAAGAGGGCGTTGAGCGTCGCCTTCACCACGTTCAGTTTATTCTTCGAGCCAAGAGACTTGCCCACGCAGTCACGGATGCCGCACGCCTCAAGAACGGGGCGCATGCCGCCGCCTACAATCAGACCCTTGCCGTCAGGCGCAGGCTTGAGGATCACACGGCCACCATCGCAAACGCCTTCAACGTCGTGCGGGATGGTCTTGCCCTTCATGCGGATGGTCTTCATCGCCTTGCGGGCGGCTTCGCCACCCTTGCGGACAGCATCGCCGACCTCGTTCGCCTTGCCGAAGCCAACGCCAACCTTGCCTTCGTGGTCGCCCACGACGATCACGGCTGAAAAGCTCATGCGGCGACCGCCCTTGACGGTCTTCGCACAACGGTTCACGAACACGACGTGTTCGTCAAGATCGTCCGTAGCGGCGTTCTCACGGCGCTTGTCACGGTTCTGAGCCATTACTTAGCCTCCTTGTCGGTTTTGCTGGAGATGGACACCCCGCCGGCGACGCAGGCTTCCACGATTGCCGCAACGCGGCCCGTGTACTTGTTGCCGCCGCGATCCACGACCACGGTTGTGATGTTCTTCGCCTTGGCTGCCTCTGCGGCGGCGGCGCCAAGCGCCTTCGCCGTCTCGATGTTCGCCTTCTTCTCCTTGATGGTAGAGGCGGAAGCGAGAGTGTTGCCCACCGAATCGTCGATGAACTGGACGTACATATGCTTGTTCGTCACGCAGATCGACATGCGCGGCTTTTCCGCGGTGCCGACAACCCGCTGACGGAGGCGAAGATGGCGCTTCGCACGCTGTGTTTTGCGGTTGAACATGATTATGCCACCTTCTTGCCCTGCTTGCGGCGGATGTGCTCGCCGACGTACTTGATGCCCTTGCCCTTGTAGGGTTCGGCCGGATAGAAGCTGC
>CAMPAA010000158.1 GCA_946631345.1 uncultured Verrucomicrobiota bacterium | reverse complement strand
ACGAAGACGCGACGATCACGTGCGCGTGCGGCAATGTCATCAAGACGCGCTCCACCAAGAAGGAGATGCAGGTGAACACCTGCTCGGCGTGCCACCCATACTTCACGGGGCAGAAGACGATGGTCGATACGGAAGGCCGCGTTGATTCGTTCAAGAAGCGCTACGCGAAGTTCCAGAAAAAGGCTTGATCGAGAAAGCCCAGATCGGAAAAGTGTTGGATCGCCTTTCTGCGGTTGAGGCCGCGATGGGCGATTCTTCCGTTATGGCGGACGCCAAGCGCTACCGCGAGACGGTGCGCGAGCATACCGCCCTCAAGAAGCTCGAGGCGGCGGCGAAGCGCTACTTCAAGCTCCTTGACGACATTGACGGCGCCAAGGCCATGCTTGCAGACCCTTCGCTCGACCCCGAGCTCGCTGCAGAGGCCGAGAAGGAGGTGGAGGGCCTTTCGGCGGGAATCCCCGAAGCCGAGCGCGAGGTGCTGGCGGGGCTTCTGCCGCCCGATCCGCTGGAGGCGCGCAACGCATGCTTCGAGATCCGTGCCGGTACGGGTGGCGAGGAGGCCGCCCTCTTCGCGGGCGATCTGTTCAGGATGTATTCGCGCTACTGTGAGGCGAAAGGCTGGCGCATCCGCGTGATGTCCGCAAACCAGACGTCGCTCGACGGCTACAAGGAAGTCATCTTCACCGTCGAGGGAGATGGTGCCTATGGGCTTTTCCGGTTCGAGAGCGGCGGGCACCGCGTGCAGCGCGTGCCCGAGACCGAGGCGCAGGGCCGCATCCACACGAGCGCGGCGACGGTGGTGGTGTTCCCGGAGGCCGACGAGGAGGATGATCTTGAAATCCCCGAGAAGGATCTTCGCATAGACCTGTTCTGCGCGGGTGGTGCCGGGGGTCAGCACGTGAACAAGACGGAATCCGCGGTGCGCATGACGCATCTGCCAACTGGGCTTGTGGCTCAGTGCCAGGATGAACGCTCGCAGATACGCAACCGGGAGAAGTGCCTCGCCACGCTCAAGGCGCGCATCCTCGACTTCCGCCGCCGCGAGGAGGAGGCCAAGCTGGGGGCGTCGCGCCTAACCCTGCGCGGTTCGGGAGACCGCTCGGAACGCATCCGCACCTACAACTTCCCGCAGAACCGCCTCACAGACCATCGCGTGGATCTCACGCTCTACTCGCTCGACCGCATCATTGAAGGGGCTCTCGATCCGGTGCTCTCAGCCCTGCGCGAGAAAGACCTCACCGAGCGCATCGCCGCCGGTCTCGGCAAGATATGAGCCGTGCATAGGCAAACGGAGGATCAGGCATGATGGTGCCTGGCGCGGGCTGCGTGCGGCGCGAAAAAAAAACTTTGAACTTCCCTGCAACGTGGTCGGCAAAAATGCGGTTGAAAAAAAAAATGAATATGATATCATGCGCGGCGTTTTTTCTTTTCACATGAATAGGAGCGTTTACACATGAGAGGCATAATAGCGTATGTTACCTTGATCGCTGCGAGGAATCCGCACTTGTGGTTTGGCGAGGGGGAAGCCGCTCCGGCGGCAACGCCAAGACGCGGGATTCCGCTCTGCAATCTTATGGTCAAAGGCATTGTCGGTGCATTGTGCCTGGCAACGTCTTCAATCGTTGCATCAGAAGGTTCGGCGTTGCAGCAGAAGAAGTACATATCATTTGGCTGGGAATACAAAAGGCTTTCTCCATGGGACATTCTAAAAAATGCCGACAAATTCAGAAGCACCGGCATTGACGGCATAGGAATCTATCTTTGCGCCACCAACAGCGCAGGCAAGGAACTTAAGTTCATTACCACTGGTGAAAAGTGGGAACGCGAAGCGTTCAAGGGCCAGATCCCTGTTTTTCGCGAGATTCTCAAGGTTCCGCAACTTTCAGAATCGTTCATCGTCGGTTTCGGTTCGGCGCGCAAGCGTTACGCATGGACTGACGATGCGGCATGGGCCAACCTCGCAAATTCGATGGCGGTGCTCGGTTGGCTTACCCGTGAAACGGGAATCAAGGGTATTTGCAGCGATTTTGAGGACTATTTTCGTCAGTACCAGTACAACCGGCTTGATACCGATCCAGAATGGGATGAACTTGTGCCGCTCGTGCGTAGGCGCGGAGCACAGGTGTTCGGCTCTCTTTTCAAGGAGAATCCAAATCTCAAGGTGCTTTTCTACTGGATACTCTGTTTTGATACCGAATATCTCACTTCTCCAGATCCGGTTGGGCTTGCCCGTCAGAATCGCGACTTGCAGCCGGCATTTTTCGATGGCATCTTCGATGTCATGCCGGAAACAGCCCGTCTCATAAACGGCGACGAGCACACCTATCGCGCAGAAGCCGCAAAGCGCGATTTCCACAATTCCTTTGCCAATCAGCGCACGGTGTGTCCCCGTCTGGTTTCGCCCGAACACCGTTCCAAGTTCCTGCGTCTCACGCAGGCATCGTTTGCGATGTATTACGACATGTACGCCAACGATGAAAAGTCGTTCTGGTACTTCCCCCCGATAAACGGTTCCCGCGCCGAGCACCTGCGTCGCAATCTTCTCGACGCCACACGTCTTGCCGACGAGTACGTCTGGTTCTGGGGCGAAAAGAATCCGACCATCCATTGGGAAAATTCGCATGTTGAAGCGCGGGTGTGCAATCCCAATACATGGGAAGAGGCGATACCGGGTGTCACGGAGGCCCAACTCTGCTGCAAGGATCCCGATTGGGGAGTCAAGCGCCGCATCGCCACGCTGAAGCGTGAAGGCAAGCTCGTTGATCTGAACCGCAATTCTTCCTGTACGCCCGGTCGCGAGGTTGCGGACAAGCTCCCCGTCCCCTACTTCTTCTGGAAAGGAGCCAATGACAAGGACGCCAAGATATATCTCGACCGGAACGTCGGATGCGGTGATAGGTGTTCAATCACGCTTGCGAACTGTTCCAATGCCTGTGCGCTCTATTCCTCCCCGAAGGTTGCGCCAGGCGAAGCGTATGCCCTGGAGATTTCGGTCAAGGGAGATGGAGTCGTCAAACTCGATTTCCAGAAGGACGGCAAGTGGGTGCGCGGGATGCAGTGCGTTTCGCCGATCTTCGGCGAACCAGACGCCAGCGGTTGGCGCAAAGCGTGCTCTATTGTCGTAATTCCCGTAGGGACGGATTGTTTTGTCGTAAAAATGAGTCCATGTAAGCTCAATGGAACGGCACAGGTCTGGTTCGACGATCTTCATATTTACAAACTCTGGTAAGGCGGGGTTTTAGCATGGATATCGCTCGCAGGTCATTCATCGGTAACGCGGTCGCGCTTTTCGGCGGTGCCGCAGTCGCCGGCTTGCCGGCAGTCGCCGCCGAAAGGCGACGGAGGAGCCGCCCCCGCGTGAGGTTTGGAATCCTCACCGACCTCCATATTGGGACCGAATGGATGATGGGGATAAATTCAGCGGCCACCGAAAAGGCGCTCCGTGATTTCATGGAGCGTGACGTGGATGCCGTGGCGATCCTTGGAGACATCACCAACAACGGCTACATCGAACAACTCGAAGAGTTCGCACGCATCTGGAACGACGTGTTCCCCGGAAACAGGGGGCGCAATGGCAGGAAAGTGGAGAAGCTTTTTGTATCCGGCAATCACGAACTGGCGACGTGGCGCAAATTCGAAGAGCAGGATCCAGCGCGCAACATCGCCCCGCGTATCGCCGAGATATGGGAACGCTGTTTCCATGAACCATACGTTTCCGCATGGCGCAGGGAAATCAACGGTATCCAGTTTACCGGACAGAACTGGCGTTTCGGCCCCGGCATGACATCAGGAGACGCATACCGACGCGAGGATCTCGAACCTGTGCTGAACGAGGCTTTGCGTCTGGCGTCTCCAGGGGATCCCGTATTCCATCTCCGGCATGCGCCGCCCGGCAATACCTGCTTCGGCAGCGGAAAGGGCGGTTTTGGAACCGCTGACCAGCTTTTTGGCGAGGACGAACGGGTGTTTCTTCTGACCGGGCATCTCCACACGCCCGTTTCGCATCCGCAAAGCATATGGCAAGGCAGCTATTCGCTTATGAACGCAGGTGTCGTCACATGGACATGTTTCCCAGACTCAGGCTATCCGAAGGAACTCCTGAGCGGCGCGGTTTACGCAAAAAACCAATGCATGGCGAGCGTGTATGGCGACGAGATTGTGATTGAGCGCAAGAGCATCTGGACTGGTGAAAGTCTTGGCGGCGACTGGCGCATTCCTCTGCCTCTTAACCGCGCTGATTTCCCTTATACCGAAGAGAAGCTGAAGGCCGCCGCCAGAACGCCGTTCTTTCCTGCCTCAGCCAAACTTGCCGCCAATATCGCCATGGGAGAGAACGTGCTTGCCAGAATGCCGCTTAGCATGAATGCCGCCCAGGGCAACGGCGGGGTTTTGCTGACGTTCCCATCGGCTGACGTTGACAGTCCGGACGACATGGTGATGTACTATGAGGCGTCGGCGGTTCGTGCGGATGACGCGCGGTGCGTATCCACCAGGAAATTCTTCACCGAGTTCTACCGCGGCCGGGAATATCTGCGGGGAATGTGTGAACACCTCTTCGCAGCCGAAGACCTCCCTGAAGGGGTTCCGTGCCGCTTCGAGGTGCGAGCGGTCGATTTCTTCGGCAAGAAAAGTTCTCCGTTGATCTCGCAGGTCATCGCTTTCAAGCGTTATCTCTCATCACATAAGAGAAAAGGAAGCACATCATGAAACGAATCGTAACAACCTGTTTTGCGGCTGCCGCAACGGTGTTCGCCGCATCTGGCGCGGCCACATGGTATGTCGATGACGACAACTACAACGAAGCATACGCGACCGCCGCCGACTATATCGCCGCCGGATTCGACGGCACCACTCCCGCGAAAGCGTTCGGCACAATCCAGATCGCCATCGACGCAACCACCACCAAGGGCGGAGACACTATTTTCGTCTGCCCCGGCATCTACGACAAGGGCGACACCGAATACATCGTCGCAGGGACCGACTGCGGCAAATGCCGGATCAATGTCAGAAAGACCGTACGCATCGAGTCTCTGGAGGGAGCCGGAAAAACCCATATCGTCGGTGCGCGTGATTCTTCAACGGAGTCTGGGCGCGGGCCGAATGCGGTGCGGTGCATCGGCAACTGGGCCACAAAGCCGGTAATCAAGGGCTTTACGCTTCGTGACGGCGCAACAGATGCCGTTTTGGACGCGAATGGCAAAGAAACGGAGAGCGTCAGGAACCGCGGAGGCGCGCTCTACTCCTACCTCGCCGACTATCCGGCCTACATCGTCGACTGCGTCGTTTCCAACTGCAATTCTTCGGCCGGCGGAACGTTCCGGTTTGGCACCGTCATCAGGTCGCTGGTCGTGGACAACGTTGCCGTCAATGCGGGAGGTGGTCTGCAAACAGTGTATTACAGTAGCATTTTCTCCAACAACAGATCCATCAATGGTTGGATGATGTACGGAACCGGCACGAGCCTTTCACATTGCACGATAGTCGACAATGATGCCTACCGCACGGTTCTCAACGCATCCTGCTGCTACAACAACATCGTGATCAATTCTGCGTCGAGCGCGAGCGATCCGGAGATCGCAGGTTCGGACCTGTACGGAAACGTCTTCGGTCGAGTTGACGGCATTTATCAGCTTGTGGCCCCGGCGGCAGGCGATTTCCGCGTCCGCAAGGGGAGCGCGGCCGAAACGGCTTGTGTCGGCTCTCCGGCTGATGGCTCTGAATTTTCCAATCCGATTCCAGAGGAATTCCGAGGCAAGGATTTCTATGGCAATCCGATTACGGAGGGTTGCGTGGCAGGAGCGGTGCAGGGTGCCGTGGAGACTGTCGGCGGCGCGCTTCAGTTCAACGGACTTTCGGATGAAAACCGGATTGCGGTAAACGGGTGGGGGTGTTCTCGGTCTGGCACGTACGCTTTTTCGACAGAATATCCGGCACAGTTTCTGGTGTCGTCACGGGTGAAGACCGGCAAGCTGTACGCATGGATCACGTCAGCGGATCATGGTGATTACCATGTTCCGGATGCTATCACCGATTCTCTATACCTCATGCCGCCGCCGCAGCCGGACGTCGTGATGACCAATACGCTTTTGATGGCTAATGGCGAAATATGGCTCGACCCCGATGAAGGCAGCGACGAAATCGGTGTCGGCACCAAGGCATCCCCTTACAAAACGCTTCAAAAGGGAAGTGATTCGGCGAAAGAATACTGGTTCGTGTATTGCAAGCGCGGCTCCTACGATTCCGGCGAAAAGACATATTGGTCCAATGATGCGTCAAACCGGGTTACGGTGTCGAAAAGCCTTCGTTTCGTTGCCGTGGACGGCTCGGATGAAACTTTCATTGTCGGAGCGGCGGATGCTGACTCTCCGGTGGAGACGCAGCCGGGTTGCGGACCTAAAGCCGTAAGGGGCGTGGCTGCGAGCAGCAATTATACGGTATTCGAACGTTTTACTTTCCGCAACTGCCATACGCTTGCGCAGGCGGCTGGAGAGGGCGCAAAGAACGGCCATCAGGGATGTGTGCTTCGCTGCGGCGGCAATTTGCCCACGATCATGGATTGCGTGATTGAGGCGAATTGCGGTTCCGCCGCCAACGCCGTAACGGGAGCGCGTGTTATTCGCAGTTGGTTCAAAGGTCTCAAGAGCGGAGTGCCTGCATACAGTACGTCCATACTTTCCGGGTGCCTTCTTGAGAACTGTTCCAACAGCAAGGACTGGCCGTCTGGCACCGCGTATCACTGCACGCTTCGCGAGAGTGGGATATTCGGACAAAACATTGCCTGTATCGCGTCCGGCGGCTTGCGTGCGAAGAAAACGACCTATGTGGGCAGCATCGTATACGATTTCGACACCTACGACAGCGGGGTCGAGGGGCTTGTCAATGAAGATCCGCTTTTTACGAAGGCGACCGGCGTGGCAGTCCGCCGTGCATCGCCGGCGTTCGCCTGCGGAGAAATCCCCACTGCAGGCAATTACGGTGCCGATTACTACAAATATGCCAGTACTGACTATTACGGGAGTCCAATCGCGTTCATTGACGGCAAGCCGGTGGCCGGTGCAGACCAGTCCGGTACATTTCTGTTTTTCGACCGCACAGAGCTGGCGGCTGAGGATGCACCGATGGCTGTTACCGAATCGGTGGACGGCAAAGTGTCGATGCCCGCAGAGTCTATCCTCTCCTTGCGCATTCCCGCCGAGGATGGGCTTGCTCGCAACAGGATGTTCACTTTTACGGTGCCGGCTGGGGCAGTGCTGTCGGTTGTCGTTGGCAGTACGACAAATATCTTCATCGAAGGAGTGCATGATTTCATGCTTAAGGCCTCGAATGAGTCTGTCGGAATGCAGATCATATCCGTGAACGGAACTTGCGGATTGGAGTCACTCCGCTACTACAACGGTATCGTGTTCCATTTCCGGTAAGTTCGTTCTCCGCTTCAGCACAGGAAAGGGCGGCGGCGTGCTCGGTGCGGCTGGGCTTCGACTCCCCGAACATCGGGCCATC
>CAMPAA010000157.1 GCA_946631345.1 uncultured Verrucomicrobiota bacterium | reverse complement strand
CGGCGCTGGTTTCTTGCCCTGAACCTCTACTTGCACTTGGCAAGAGATGAAAGGGACCGGAAAAATGAGAACAGTATGCGGGATTGGTCGGGCAAATCTGCTCCCTGTTAACAATTTCTTAACAGAGGAGTGGTATCATTGTGGCGTTTTTCTGGTATAATAAGGCACATTTGAAAGGACTAGTCCGAAATGCTGAAAGTTGAAAACCTGAAGAAGGACTTCGGTTCCTTCCATGCGGTGAAGGGTGTATCCTTCTCCGTAGGGAAGGGCGAGGTGCTGGGATTCCTTGGCCCGAACGGGGCCGGAAAGTCTACAACCATGCGGATGATTACGGGATTCATCCCGCCCACATCCGGAACGGCCACGATCTGCGGCCATGACATCCTTAAGGATCCGGTCGGAGCGAAGTCATGCATAGGCTATCTGCCTGAGAACGCTCCATCCTACCGCGCGATGACCGTGGAGGCGTTCCTTGAGTTCATCGCGAAGGTGCGCGGGTTCCACGGTGCCGAGGCCAAGGCAAAGGTCGAGGCCGTCATCGAAAAGGCTCGGCTCGGCAATGTGGCCCGCCAGACCATCGATACGCTCTCCAAGGGCTACCGCCAGCGCACGTGCTTCGCCCAGGCGATCATCCACGACCCAAAGGTGCTCATAATGGATGAGCCGACCGACGGCCTCGATCCCAACCAGAAGTACGTGGTGCGCGAGATGATCAAGGAAATGGCCGCGGAGAAGGCCATAATCATATCCACCCACATCCTCGAGGAGGTGGATGCCGTCTGCACGCGCGCCATCGTGATCGCGCATGGCGAGATAAAGGCCGACGGCACTCCAGATGAGCTCCGGTCGAAGGATCCGTCCGGCAAGCTCGATGTGGTGTTCCGCAATCTCACGATGGAAGGGGAGGTCAAGTAAGCCATGTGCAAGTGCTGCAATGTGAAGACGGTGTTCGGGCGTGAGTTCAAGAGCTACTTCAACTCGCCTGTCGCCTACGTGTTTCTCGTGGCGTTTCTCGTTCTCGCGGGATTCCTCACGTTTGGAGTGGCGATGTTCTACGAGCGCCGCCAGGCCGATCTCACCCCGTTCTTCTTCTGGCATCCGTGGGTGTACCTGCTGCTCGTGCCAGCCGCGACGATGGGGTCGTGGGCGGAAGAGCGCCGCAACGGCACGATCGAGCTGCTGCTAACGCTCCCGCTAACGCTCACCCAGGCGCTGGTGGGCAAGTTCCTCGCCGCATGGGCCTTCATCGGCATCGGCCTCGTGCTGACGTTTCCGGTGGTGGCGACCACGGCCTGGCTCGGCTCTCCAGACTGGGGCGCGGTGTTCTGCGGCTATCTCGGCAGCTTCCTGCTCGCCGGCGCCGCGACTGCGATAGGCGTGTTCGCATCGTCGCTTTCGCGCAGCCAGGTGATAGGGTTCGTGTCGGCGCTTGCCATCACGTTTGCGATGCTCATCATCGGGTTCGACCCAGTGGTGAACGCGGTCGCAAACTGGGGCGTGCCGGCGGCGGTCGTTAACGCCGTGGCCTCCTGCTCGCTGATGTCCCACTTCGAGTCGCTCAGGCGCGGCGTGGTTGACTTTGCCGACATAGGCTACTATGTGGGCGTGATCGTGTTCATGCTCGCTGCGGCCCACGCCGTCACCGACGGTCAGAAGAACGGGAAGTCGAAGGGGGCGCTCGGCCTCGTGCTGCTCGCTGTTATCATCGGCGCTGCCGATCTCATCCTCGCCGCTCTGCCGCTCCGCATCGACCTGACCGAGCAGCAGCTCTATACCCTCTCCAAGGGTTCTCGGGCGGTGCTTGGCAAGCTTGATGAGGATGTGACGCTGAAGTACTACTTCAGCTCCTCTTCGGCTGAAACGCCCATGGCGCTCAAGACCTACGCCAATCAGGTGCAGAACCTCCTCAAGGAGTACGAGCTTGCCGGCAAGGGGCATGTCACGCTTGAGGCTTACGACCCCAAGCCGGATTCCGACGCCGAGGAGTGGGCTCAGCGCTACGGCGTGGAGCCGCAGAACGTGACGCCTTTCGGCCAGCCCGTCTATTTTGGCCTCGTCGCCGTATGCGGAGACAGGGAGGAGACGCTGGCGCGCTTCAGCCCACGCACGGAGGCGACGCTTGAATACGACGTCACGCGTCTCGTCACGCGCGTCGCTTGGCCTGAACGCCCGGTCGTAGGTCTCATGACATCCCTTCAAGGCGTAATGGGGCAGGCCCCCAACCAGATGATGATGATGCAGGGCCAGAAGCCTCAGCAGGGTTGGGCCGCGTTCACCGAGCTGGCCAAGGACTATGAGGTGCGCGAGATATCGCCGACTGCCGAATCCATCGATTCGGACGTCAAGACGCTCATCGTGCTGCACGCCAAGGATCTCTCGGAGAAGACGCTCTTCGCAATAGACCAGTTCGTCATCAAGGGCGGGCGGCTCATTGCGTGCGTCGATCCTTTCAGCGTGATGGACATGCTTTCCTCTCGCAAGCAGCAGAATCCGATGATGATGCAGATGGGCGGGCAGGATGGTCCATCCACGCTCGGCAAGCTCTTCGACACATGGGGGGTGACGTTCGACACCTCCAAGCTCGTTGCCGACCTCGCTGCAGCCACCAGGCTCGGCACCGGCAACGGCCGCGCAGAGGAAAATCCGGCCTTCCTGTCGCTCACGTCGAAGAACATGGATGACGGAGACATCGTGGTGTCAGGTCTGACGCAGGTGATGCTGCCGTTCTCGGGCGCAATCTCCTTCGGTAAAACCGATGGCCTCACGTTCGAGCCGCTCATCACTTCGTCCGATTCCGATGCCTGCCTTGTGGACCGCATGGGTGCACAGTTCGGCATGGGTGCTATGATGAAGGATCTCAGGCCAGACGGCGTGAAGCGCACGCTCGCCGCGCGACTCTCCGGCACGTTCAAGACGGCGTTCCCGAAGGGGCCGGACTGGAAAGAGGGCTCCACAAACGCCGTTCCCGAGGTTGTTGCCTCCGGCAAGGGCGCGGTGGTGATATTCGCCGATTCCGACTTCCTCGCCGACGACTTCTGCGTGCAGACGATGAACACGATCCTCGGGCCGATCGCCCAGCCGATCAACGACAACCTCGTGCTCTTCTCCAACCTCATCGAACAGTACGCCGGGCGCGAAGAGCTAATCGGTGTGCGGTCGCGCGGCCCGTCAAACCGCCCGTTCGTGAAGGTAAACGAGCTTGAGGCAAAGGCGATGGCCAAGTGGCAGCGCAAGCAGAGCGAGCTTGAGGCCGCGCTTCAGGAGACACAGCAGCGCCTCTCGGCGCTCCAGAAGCAGAAGAGCGGCAACGACCGTCTGATCCTTTCGAAGGAGCAGCAGGATGAGATACAGCAGTTCCGCAAGACCCAGGCGGATACCCGCCGTCAGCTGAAGAACGTGCGCAAGGAGCTTACCGCGGATATCGACAACCTCGGCCTCGCGCTCAAGGTGCTTAACATACTCGCGGTGCCTCTGCTGGTGGTTGCGTTCGGCATATTCAACGGGCTGAAGCGCAGGAAACACTGAGAGAGATAAGGAAGGAGGATTGAAAGATGACTACAAAGAATCTCGTAATTCTGGGTGCCGTGGCCGCCGTTCTCGGCTGCGCGGCATACTTCTGCAACTCCGGGCGCAAGATGAAGGCCCCGTCGGTGAACGGCAAGCCCGTGCTTCCGGCCTTTGATGTGTCGGAGGTGGCAAAGGTGGAGATTGGGGGTGCCAAAAAGCTTACGCTTGCGGCTACCGACAAGGGCTGGGCCATCGAAACGCTCTACGGCTATCCGGCTGACGTCACCAAGATCCGCGAGAATCTCCTGAAGCTCAAGGACCTTACGGTCGGTCAGACTGCCAAAGGGCAGAAGATCGATCCCGGCACGCCTGTCGAGCTGAAGGACGCAAAGGGCAAGGTGATTGCCTCCACGACCCTCGGCGGCCAGCACATGTCTAAGCCGCGTGGCCAGGCCGCGCAGTTTGGCGGCGGCGGCTATCCGGACGGGCGCTACGTGAAGTTCGGCGATGGAGTCGTGCTCGTAAAGGAGACCCTCGATGCGTTCGACGGAGATCCGAAGAAATGGTGCGAATCCCGCATCTGCTCCGTTCCGTCGGCTGATGTCAAGGCGGTATCCTACGCCAAGGGCGGTGAAACGGTGAAGCTCTCGCGCAAGGACTCCACCTGGACGCTTGAAGGGTTGGGCGCCAAGGAGGAACTGGATACGTCCAAGACGTATTCGCTTGACTCGGCGCTCTCCTATCTCGACTTCAACAGCGTTGCCGACCCCAAGAAGCCGGAGGCGGAGTTCGGCTTCGCCACAGGCGCAGTGTACACTGTGTCGCTCAAGAACGGCCAGAGCTACACGGCGAAGGTCGGCGGTGCTTCCGGCGCAGACCGCTACTTCAAGGTCTCGGCGGCGTTTTCGCCTGTCGGCACCAACGCAACGGAGAACGCCTCGCTTGAGAAGAAGGTTAAAGAGTTCAACGACACCACCGGCAAGTGGACGTATCTAATCTCATCCTATTCGGCGGATTCCATGAGCAAGACCCGCAAGGATCTCGTCAAGGCCAAGGAAGAGCCGAAAAAGGACGACAAGAAGGATGACAAGAAGGCCGACGGCAAGAAGTAATGCCTGAACCGGCATAGCTGACGGCGGAAGATGCGTCGGCCAAAGGCTCCCCCTCATTGCGGAGGGGGAGTCTTTGTTGCCGCCTTCCATGCAGCACATTTCGTCCTTATGGCCCAGAAATATCCTGATACTGGCCCAGCAATCCGCCGGTACTGGCTCAAAAATCCCCCTCACGCACCCATCTGAATGCCGTCGGCATCCAATGTATCCAACCCTGCTGGCAGACGTATGGTTGCGCATTCTGATCGCATTTGTGGTATAATGTGCGCATGGAATTGAGGAGACAGCTGACGGTACTGGTTACCTCCTGCGACGCCTACCGCGATGTGGAAACTCCGTTTCTTTCGCTTTTCAGGCGTCACTGGCCTGACTGCCCGTTTGAGCTTGTGCTTGTCGCTGAGACTGACCGACCTGCCGTTGACGGCGGTTTTGACAGGGTGGTTGCCACCGGTTCTGGCAAGAACTGGTGCCAGATGCTGGCGGAGGCTTTGGAGAGAGTAGGTACGCCCTATGTCCTGCTACTGATGAACGACTATCTGCTGGACGCCGCCGTCGACACGGCACACTTCGCAGTGCGGCTTGCCCAGGCAAAGCAGTTCGATGCCGCCAACCTGCGGCTCAACCCCAATCCACCCGGACGCAAGAGCTGGCCGGATTCCGATCTTCTGGAATACCCCAAAAATGTGGCGTACAGCGTCACGTGCCAGACAGGTATCTGGAACAGGGAGTATTTGCTGGAGTTGGCGCGGCGCAACAAGAGCGCTTGGGAGTTTGAGAGGTACGGGTCGTTCATGTTGGATGGCGAAATGCGTCCATTGCTGGTTACGCAAACGAAGGAGTTCCCGTTTATAGATGCGGTGCACAAGGGCTATTGGGAGAAATTCGGTGTCGCGGTATGCAAGAAGAACGGTGTAGCCATTGACTTTGCCGCACGCGGTCTGCCACCGTTTGCCATTAGGCTGCGGGAGGGCGTGAAAAGCCTCATATTCGCTCTGTTTCCCTGGACTCTCATCGTTCGCATCCAGAACCTGCTGGATATCGGCATGAAGGAACGCATGTGACCTCTGGATGCAATGAGCCGATCAACGCAAGGTCAATGGGTTGCCGCCTAAAGGGGACGGCGTTTTCGCCGGGGTGGGCGGCAAGAAGATTCCCCGCTGCAATTAATAGCGGGATGAGGTGAAGCGTTTCACCGGCTTGTGGTATAATATGGGGCATGATGGTGTGGTGTAAATAGGAGGCGATATATGGGAAATTCGGAAATAAGGTTCCGTGGATTTGCGGCGTGCTGCCTGGCGGCGATTGTGCTGGTGGCGGCTGGTACGGTGCGCGGCGAAGCGCCGGAGCCGGAGACAGACGGAGAGATATGGAACAGGGGCGTTGACCTATACCGCGAGGGAAACCTCACGAACGCACTTGCGGTGCTGAAACCGCTCATCCTGTCCAAAACGCACGGCGCGCGCGCCTCCGAGCTGGTGGGGGCGATAGAGTTCGCGCAGGGCCAGAAGCGGGACGGCAACGGAGTCGCGGAGCCGCTTCGGGCTTTGGAGGGCGCGGCGACAGATTTCCAGACGGCGCTTCGCTCCAATCCGTCCGACCCCCGCATGAACCGGAACTTCACGCGGGCGGCGGACCGTCTGCCGGAGCTGCGCGAACAGGCGCATGTGGAGAAGGTTATGAAAGAGCTGGGCCAGCAGGATCCGAGCGGTCTGCTTGGCGCTGGCGTACGTGATGCGCGGGCGCTGATGGCGGAGTTCCCCGTGGCGCTCACCAATGCCGCAAGACAGGCTGTCGCCCGGTGCGAAGCGATGGCCAAGCGAGCCGAGCGCCTTTCCGATACGTGGATCGCCGTCAAAGCTGGCGTGGCGCAGTCCGTGACTAACGAACAGCAGGCCATGACGATCACTGCGCAGGTGGAGGAGGCTCGCGAGGCTACCGATGCGGCGGCGAAGGGCCTTGCCGATCTCGATCCGGCGGCGCAGGATTCGCTCGCCAAGGCCGAGACGTCGCTCACGCGCTTCTGGAAGCTCGCCATACTGCCGCCTGCCGCATGTGACGAGGCGATTCTTTCCCAGACCAATTCGCTGATCGCCGCCGAGACCGTGAACGGACGCGACTGGCAACGCGAATCGCTTGACTTCACGCGTGCGTTCCGGGCGAAGTTCCCTATGTGGGCGCAGGCGTATGAGCAGCAGGCGCAGGCGGACACAAACAAGCCGCCGTTCACAAAGGAGGCGCAGGCTGAAATCAGCGCGCTGGCAACCGAGGTGGAGAAACTGCAGATCGAGCTGTCTGGCGAGGAGGTGCAGCTTGGGCAGGGCAAGCCGGAGCGGAAGGGTGGAGGCAAGGCCGCAGACCACGCCGCAAAGGAATTCGAGGCGCTGCGAAAACTCGTTCGCATCCGCGAACTTTTGCCGAAGGACAAGAACGGCGGCGGCGGACAGAACCAGCAGAACCAGAATCAGGACAAGCAGGACCAGAACAAGGACAAAAACCAGCAGAACGACCAGAACAAGGATCAGCAGCAGGACCAGAACCAGGACCAGAACCAGGATCGGCAGCAGGATCAGGGAGAGGATCAGCAGAACCAGGACAAGGATCAGAACAAGGAAAACGATCAGAAGGAAGAGCAGCAGCAGAACGCCGCCGAAGAGCAGAAGGATGACAGTCAGATCGAGGATATGCTTCGCAAGGCAAAGGAACGCAACGACCAGCACGAGGCGGACAAAAAGGCCCGCATGAAGAAGGCCCCTCTTCCGGCCAACGAGCGCGACTGGTGATCCCCGCGGATCGCTCCACTTTCGAGTGAGGCCAAGCCTCCGCTTACGGCCTCTGCTCCGGCGGTGATTTGCTGGCGGGAAGATGGTATAATACCCGGCAAT
>CAMPAA010000156.1 GCA_946631345.1 uncultured Verrucomicrobiota bacterium | reverse complement strand
CCTACTTGCCTATAAGGAGGGTACCCATCTTGTGCGAAGGAGGGTACCCATCTTGTGCGAAGAGGGGTACCCATCTTGGGTGAAGAAGGGTACCCATCTTGTGCGAAGAGGGGTACCCATCTTGTGCGAAGAGGGGTACCCATCTTGTGCGAAGAGGGGTACCCATCTTGGATGAAGAAGGGTACCCTCTTTAGGGACAAGTAGGCCGTCACATAGATTAAAGTGGGCAGTCATGCGCCTGCAATAGGCCCGTCGTTTTGTGCCAGATGGGTGCGCGACATCATGCTGCGGGCATTTGTTTGACTACCGAAACAGCCACATCGCAACGCCAACGAGGATTGGCATGGTGAGGATGGACAGAATCGTGGTCACGGCCACAAGCCCGACCGACACATCTACATCCCTTCCGTACTTTGCCGCGAACATCGTATCCATTGCCGCGGCTGGAGCAGAGGCCGATGCCGTCAGCGCTATGGCCATCGTATGGTCAAGTGGCAACGCACGCGCCGCAGCAAGTCCAGACAGCACGAGAGCGGGAATTACCAGAAGCCTCAGAACAGATGCCACCAGCGCAGGCACACAGCGGAAATAGGCGGCAAAACGGGCGTCGGCCAGATAGAATCCGATTACTATCATCGCAAGAGGCGTATTCAGGTCGGAAATGTACCGGATCGGGTCGTGGAGGATGGTTGGCAGACGGGTAGAGGTAAGGAAAAGCGGAAGTCCAATCGAGATGCCTATCGTGCCTGGATTGATGAACAGGATGCGACGGTTCATATCCTTCAGATGGCCGCACATCACCTTCAATCCATACGTCCAACAGAGCAGGTTGAACACCACCACATAAACAGCGCCATAGAATGCGCCGTCAGGCCCCAGCAGGGCGTATTCGAGAGGGATTGCCATGAATCCGCCGTTCGAGAAAACCGTAGCGAACTTCAGCACCCCCCGCTTCATGTCATCGACTCTGCGAAAGCACGTCTCTGCAAAAACCATGCCGATGAGGTGAGACGCAACAGCAACCGCAAGCGCCCAACCAAGGTTCGCAAGCGCCGCCCGCGAAAACTGGCGCTGGAACACATGCACAATGAGGCATGGCGTAACGACAAGCAGCAGCAGATTCACGCATCCCTTCACGAACGCATCCGTGAGGAAATTCGACTTGCGGGATATATATCCGACGGACATCAGGGCGAAAAGCACGCCCACCTGCTGTGCCGTCAGCAAAAATCCGTCAGCCATGGAGCCGCCCTGCGGTCGCAGTCATATAATCACTTGCTGAGGGCCGGGTTCATCCAGTTGCCCTTGTTGTAGAACATCTGCACCGGCTTATCGCCATCAGGCTCCGTATCGACGATAAACAGCGCCTTGTCGCGCGACGCGACGATGTGGCGGCTGTCCGCCGCCCATGTGGGATCCTGCCAGGCGCCGGGATCGGTCACCTTGCGCGCAGACGCCTCGCCGCCGTTCGCTGCGGCGACCATCACGCACCACTGCCCCCCCTGCAGGGAAGACCAGCAGAGCCTGCCGTCCTTCGCCCAGTCAGGATGGGTGTTCTGGCGACCCTTTGACGTGAAGCGGGTGGACTTGCGGCTGGCCACATCGCAGATGTACACTTGTGGATTGCGCGTCTGGTCAGAGACGTAGGCAATCTTGCGTCCGTCTGGACTCCAGCTCGGGCTGGACTCCGCCGCCGCCTGGGTGGTCGTCATGCGCTTGAGCGTGCGCGAAGCGAGATCCATCACATACAACTCCGGGTTGCCCTGGTATGACAGGATGATCGCCGCCGAACGGCCGTCAGGTGACACCGCAGCCCCGGATGCACCGTTCTTGAAGAGGCCGAGGCACTCGCGTGCCTCCGTCTCCACGTTGAGACGATAGACTAACTGCTTCTCGTGCAGAAAGCCCGTGTAGTATATCTCCTTGCCATTTGGCGCCCAGCGCGGCCCGACGGCAGCGCGACCGTCGCTCGTGAGCTGGCGCATGTCCCATCCGTCGGGATAGCACATGTAGAGTTCCGCGTTGTCAGCGCCCTTGCGGTTCACGAAAGCAAGGCGCGTCGTGGCAAATCCCTTGCCGCCATCGGAAAACGCCTCGACGACCGCATCGGAAAATCGGCGCGCGGCCATTCTTGCGCCGGAATCGCCGGCGAACGTCTCGCTAGAGGAAATGGTCTTGCCACGCCCGGTCGCGCTGATAGCCCCGCCAGCCGTGCCCGATATGGTGATTGTGCCGGACGGACCGACCTTGAACCAGCCAGAAAGCTCAAGGTTCTTCTTGAGGCATTTGAGGTACCAGGCGTTCCCGCCGGCCTGGATCGTGACGGTCACCTTCTCGGCGCCAGCCTTCACCACGTTCACCACTGGCGCGGCAACGCCAGAGACCACGGCCATCATCAGGCCTGCGGCAATAATCTTGTCGAGTTTCAACGTTCTTTTTCCTTTCGTTTACAAAATCTCCAAATGAAGAGAAGATAGCATTTCCCGCCATCAAGTGCAAGCATTTTGTTCATGTTTTTGCGAGATGCCATCGGCTACCGTACGGCAAATCGTCTCGGGATCGGCAAACCGCCCCTTCCCCGACGTTCCGCAGGCGAGTTCGCCCTCTTCCGGTTCGATGAGCGTCACTCCACGGCCCTTGAGCGTCGCCAGGTTCGACTGTGTGGCGGGGTTGGCCCACATCCCGTCGTTCATCGCCGGCGCGACGAACACTCTGGCGCGCGTAGCGAGCAGCGTGGCCGTCAGCAAGTCATCGGCGAGTCCATTCGCCATCTTGGCAATCACGTTTGCCGTCGCCGGCGCCACCACAACAGCATCGGCCTCGGCGAACGCAATGTGCTCAGGCCTCCATTCCACGGGTGCCTCAAACTGGTCGGTGCCGACCGGGTTGCGGGAGAGGGTCTGGAATGTGAGCGGAGTGACGAACCTCTGCGCAGATGCGGTCATCACCACATGCACGTCGTCCCCGCGCCTCACGAAAAGCCTGACAAGTTCACATGCCTTGTAGGCCGCGATTGATCCGGTAACGCCAAGCACAATCCTCATGGTTGCCCTCCCCTGCTCTTCTCCGTCTCACATCCTTCCGGACAGCACGTCGATTAGGTCGCACAGCTTCCTGTACGCCATTCCCAGATCTCCGTTGGTCACCTGATACATGTATTCGCCGGCGCGCGCCATCTCGCCCTCGGCGTTGGCGAGGCGGCGCTCGATTACGTCGGGCGAATCCGTGCCGCGCCGCTCCAGCCGCTCGCGCAGCGTCTGGAAGTCCGGCGGATTGATGAATATGTCGGCGTAGCCCGCGCGAAGCGGGTCGTCGGGCGGAAGACGCTTCACGTAGTCGCGCACCTTCGCCGCCCCCACTACGTCGATGTCGAGAATCATCGAATTGCCCTCGGCCAGCACCTCAACGATCGGCTGTTTTAGAGTGCCGTAGTAGTTGCCGTGCACCTCCGCATATTCGAGAAAGGCGTTTTCTGCCAGAAGCTCCCTGAATCGCTCCACCGTCAGGAAATGGTAGTCGATCCCATCCTCCTCCTCGCCGCGCGGTGCGCGTGTCGTGCAGGAGATGGAGTACTGCAGATCGTGATACTCCTGCAGCAGCATGTCGATGAGAGTTGACTTGCCGCAGCCCGATGGCGCGCTCATTACGATGAAAAGCGGTTTGGTATTCTTTGATTGCATTGCATTCACACCAGTAAATAAAGCCGTTTGTTGTCCGTTTCGCCGCCTCATCC
This sequence comes from uncultured Verrucomicrobiota bacterium, assembly GCA_946631345.1. Taxonomy (GTDB): domain Bacteria; phylum Verrucomicrobiota; class Kiritimatiellia; order RFP12; family UBA1067; genus UBA1731. The sequence continues at coordinate 3,771 of CAMPAA010000156.1, read as the reverse complement.
GTTCACAAGCGACAGGAACTCGCCGCGCACCTTCTCGTCCGAGCGGAAAGAGCCGAGCACGGCGGAGGTGACCATCTCCGAATTCTGCTTCTCCACCCCGCGCATCATCATGCACAGGTGCTTCGCCCGGACAACCACACCCACGCCCTCGGCCTCGGCCTCATCCATGATCGCATCGGCAATCTGTTCCGTAAGGCGCTCCTGTATCTGCAGCCGACGCGCATACATGTCTACGATGCGCGCGAGCTTTGAGACCCCGAGCACCTTGCCCTTCGAGATGTAACCGATTGCGCACGTGCCGTAGAACGGCAGCATATGGTGCTCGCACATCGAATACAGCTCGATGTTCTTCAGTATCACCATGTGGTTGGTGCCGCTCGTGAAGTAGGCACCGTTCACCACGGCTTTCACGTTCTGGCGATAACCACGCGTGAGGTACGCGAACGCCTTGGCCACGCGCTCAGGCGTCTTCTTCAGCCCCTCGCGTTCTGGATCCTCGCCAAGCTCGACCAGCAGCTCGCGCACGAGCGCCGCAATCCTCTTCTGATCCGGCTCCTTCCGCTTCGCAGCCCTCTTCATGCAGCCACCTCCGCGCGCATCGCATCGACCGCCGCCTTCATGTCCGCCTGGCGGAACAGGTACGACCCTGCGACAAACTGGTTCGCGCCCGCACGCGCCGCCTGCACTGCCGTCTCCGCGTTGACCCCGCCATCCACCATTACGTCCAGCTCCGGATGCATCCTGCGCAGCGCAGTCACCTTCTCCAGACATTCACCTATGAACTTCTGCCCGCCGTATCCGGGATGCACGGTCATCACAAGCGCCTCGTCGATCTCGTTCAGGTATGGGATGAGATGCGTAACGGGCGTCTCTGGGTTTATGACAATGGCGTTCTTGAGGCCGAGAACCCGGATTCTCTTCAGTGCGGCGTGGATGTCGCAGTCGGCCTCCACATGTATCTGGATCGTCTGTGCTCCCGCCTTCGCAAACGGCTCCAGGTAGAGATCGGGGCGGGACATCATGAGATGCACGTTGCGGTAGAACCCGGGAGCCGTGCGCGCAGCCAACGCCACAACATCCGGCCCGAACGAAAGGTTCGGCACGAAATGGGCGTCCATTATGTCAAGATGCAGAGCCTCGGCCCCCGACGCTTCAGCCCGGCGTATCTCGTCCGCCAGACGTCCGAAATCCGCCGCCAGGAGCGAAGGCAGTATTTCCGTTTTCATGCCGCGTATTATACCATATCACGTCGGCGGACGAACGCGGCGCGTGGCGGTTGCGGCGAACGGATCTTCCGGCCAGTAATGCTTTGGGTAGCGCCCTCGCATATCCTTGCGCACGAGCGGATATCCCTCCCTCCAGAAACAGGCGAGGTCGCGCGTCACCTGCACCGGGCGCTGCGCTGGTGAAAGCAGTCGCATGACCACCGGCACCATGCCGCCGGCAACCTTCGGCGTCTCCATCAGGCCAAAGCACTCCTGCAGCCTCACCTCGCAGAACGGCCCTTCCTCCTCGTATCGTATAGTGATCTCGGAGCCAGACGGCACACTCATCGTCATCGGCGCGAGACGGTCGAGTTCACGACGGTCGTGGCCGTTCTCGGCAAGCGCGAAGTCCATCACTGCAATCAGGTCAAGCCGTTCGAGGTGCGTCCAGCGCGTCATGCCTGAAACGAATCCGCCCAGCCAATCCTCAAGCCTGGCGGCGATGCCGTCGTCTGAGACGTCGGGCCATGTGTTGTCGCTGAGGGCTTTGCGCACGAAACATATGCGGGACTGGAGACGGCGCGCGCCTTTCGTCCAGCACGGCATGTTTGCTACGCCCTTGCGGCGGATTCCCTCGAAAAGCGCTGCGGAGACAGCGGTCGGCGAAACGCCATGCGCGCAGTCGCGCTCCTCGATGACCATCTTGCCGAGACTGCGCCGATGTACGGTTTTTACGGCCTCGGCGCGGCGATCCCAGCTGCAGGCATCTTCCTCGCATATCCGGTCGGCGAAGATTTCCTCGATTGCCGCGCGCGAAATTGCCGCCGCCAACCGTATGCGCGCGTCTCCGCCGCGGTCGTCCAGCTCGCAGCACACAATGAACTCCTCCCGAGCCAGAGCCTCCGTCCGCTCCAGGAACGCACCCCGCCCACCGCTAAGCTGGAAGGTGCCGTTTCCGCGGTTGCGACCGATTCTATCCGGAAACGCGTAGGCGAGCGATTCGCCTGGATCGCCATTTGTGCGCGCCGCTCCGCACATGCGGCTCCATCTGCGAGCAAGCTCCTTCATGCGCGGCGTAAGCCGCACGTCGCGGATGTCGGTGACGCCATGCGGCACGCCTTCTTCGATGATGGCGGCACATTCCGCATCGCCGGTCATTATCATCATGTTCGCCAACCGAGGATGGGCGGCAAGCCTCGCCATGCGGCGTCCGGCATCGGTTATGCGCCCGTCCGCATCGAGTGCGCCAAGCATCTGCAGAAGCGAAACGGCGTTGGCCCATGCGCTCTCCGGTGGCGGCGTAAGCCACGGCAGACCATCGATCTTCACCGTACCCCAAAGTGCGGCTGAAAGCACAGTTGATGCAAGATCGGCCTCAAGTATCTCAGGCTTCATAACCGCCGGACGCATCCCGTCTTCGCGCTCCGTCCACAGCCGCCAGCACACGCCTGGACGCACGCGCCCTGCTCGCCCGCGCCGTTGTTCGGCGCGGTCGCGCGTGAGGGGGAGCGTCTCAAGCCGACTCATGCCGCTCGCCGGCGAGAACCTGCTCACGCGCATGAGCCCGGAATCAACGACCGCCGTTATGCCGGGGATTGTAATCGACGTCTCGGCTATGGATGTCGCCAGTATCACTCGGCGCGGACGCCCCAGAGCGGACGGCGCAACCACGTAGTCCTGTTCCTCCTTCGGCATCGCGCCATACAGCGGAAGCACCTCAACAGGAACATTTCCTGCATCATCGCGCAGCATCTCCTCGCAACGCCGGATCTCGCCCTCGCCGGGCAAAAAGCACAGAACGTCCCCTTCTGGCACCTCCAGCAGCGCACGGCGCACGGCACCAGCCATCTGCGCCCATACCGGCGCGGATGACTCCACCTGAAGATAGCGCGTCTCGACTGGGAACATCCGAGCCTCGGCAGTGTGTATGTCGGCATCGCCGAGATGGGCGGCGACAAGGTCGGTGTCGAACGTGGCGGACATCACCAGAAGCCGCAGGTCCGGCCGCAACGCCCGGCGAACGTCAAGCGCCATCGCGAACCCGATATCCCCCTGCAGCGAGCGCTCATGGAACTCGTCGAAGATCACCAGCCCAACATCCGACAGTTCAGGGTCGCTGAGCAAACGCTGGGTGAGCAATCCTTCAGTGACTATCTCCAGACGCGTCCGTGCCGATATCTTACGCTCCAGTCGCACCGCATATCCGATTCGCCCCCCCACGCTATCGCCGATCCGGGCGGAGATATAGGCGGCCGCGCCGCGCGCCGCAAGACGGCGAGGCTCAAGCATCAGAATCTTCCGTCCCTCGAGCCATGGTTCGTCAATGAGGAACGGCGGCACGCAGGTCGTCTTTCCGCTGCCTGGCGGCGCGCGCAGCACAACATCACGGTTCGCCGCAAGCGATGCGGCTATCGCCGGGCACAGCCTGGTCAGCGGAAGGCCCTGCACTCCGCTCCTTTCCGATTCGCTCCAGCTCATGCCAAGTCTTTCGCATCAATCATGATCTCGTTGCCGATGCGGTTGCCGGCGTCGCCGTATTTCTCGTTGCCGAACTTCGCCTCCAGGG